>NZ_KB291182.1:0-12038 GCF_000318255.2 Capnocytophaga sp. oral taxon 380 str. F0488 | reverse complement strand
AAAAGAGAATGGATAATTAGGAAATTAGCAAATTAAAAAATTAGTAAATGGGGAAGTATGAGGTCTTAGGTCATAGGCAATAGGTGGATGTTATCCTCCTATTCACATACTCCGCTCTCGCGGACTTCCTCAATGAGGGGGAATGTAGTGAGTTACTTATTTGGTAAGCCCCCGAACCCCCCGAAGGGGGACAAGCTGGAAAAGGAGACAAACCTCCCCCTTCTCACATACTCCGCTATCGCGGTGCACATACCCAGCTGTCGCTGGCTATCTTCGAAGGGGAATGTGATGACGGAGAAGGAAAGAAATGACGAGGGGTGAATGACGAATGAAGAAGGTAATGGGAGGTCGTAACACGAGATGCAGAATAACTTTGCCAAAGGTGCGAGCCACATAGGCAATTTAAAACTTTGGCAAAGTATTGTGACAGGGAAAGACAAAACGTATTTAACGCCACAATATTAAAAATGTCAATAATACTCAATCAATGGCAAATTGCGAATGACGGGCTTTGAGTGAAGATAGAACGAAGGGAAAATTTGCTGTATGAGAGAAGCTTGAAGAAATTTTAGGAGAGAAAATAGGAAAGACTGCCCCACTAAAAGTGGGAGCAGTCTTTCTTCTAACTTAGGGAAATATGATTATTAATCTACGTTGATATCGGTATTTACATTTTTACTACCTACGAGGGCATAATACAAGAGGAATAGCAATGCTAATACAATTACCCAGTAACTTTGGATATAACCAAAAGCATCGGCAGCCCAACCTTGGATAGCTGGCAAAATACCACCACCACACACCATCGCCATAAAGATACCTGAGGCAGCGGCTGTATATTTACCCAAACCTTCGGTAGCGAGGTTAAAAATGCCTCCCCACATTACTGAGGTACACAAGCCACAAAGAATGAGGAACATTATGCTTATTGGCACTTCGGCTAACCCAAAAGAAATATCAGATTTGAACACAGGCATATTTACCATTTGTGTTTCGGGTATTAATATAGCTAAGATAACAAAAAGAATTCCTAAGGAAGATACAAAAGTAAGCATTCCTTTGCTTGAAAACTTCGCTCCTAATGAACCTCCGGTAAGACGACCGATGAACATCAGGAACCAATAGGTACCTACTACTGAACCCGCAATAGTGGTATCTATTGCTAAGCCGTTCATTTCTGGACTACTGGTCATAAAAAGGTTTGCGATGTTGGGAATTCCTACTTCAATCCCTACGTAAAGGAAGATAGCTATCGCTCCTAATATAAAGTGACGGAAAGATAGTGGACTGTGTTTATCGGTTACATCTTTTTGTTTTACCGCTGCGTGAGGTTCGGGTATTTGCATTAGGGCAAGTACAATAAATGCCAAAGCGAAGATACCCATTGCTAAGAAGAGGGCAGGATTGGCATCGGCAATAGAAGTACCGGCGCTGATAGTACCGATGAGGTACCCTACTAATACGGGCACGATAGTTGCCCCAATAGAGTTGATAGCCCCTCCGAATTGCAAGAGTTGGTTACCGCGTTTGCCACCACCACCGAGGGTGTTGAGCATTGGGTTTACTACCACGTTCAGCATACACATAGAGAAGCCTGAGATAAATGCCCCAGTGAGGTATACTCCAAAGCTACCCATATTACCTGAAAGGAAAGTAATACAAACGCCAACGAAGCCTACGGCAATAGCTGTTAAGGCTGTTTTCTTATAACCGATGCGTTGTAGCATTAGCCCTGCTGGAATCCCCATAAAGGCATAAGCGATAAAGTTGGCTAAGTTCCCCAATTGTGATTCGAGGTTGCTTGCCATAAATTGGTTTTTTACAATTACCCCGAAAGGGTTTTGTAAGCCCGTTACGAATGATATCATAAAGAATAAGGCGAACATCATTGCAATGGGTAATGCGTAACTTTTGTTTTGTTGATTTTGGTGTTCCATTATTTTTAGTTATTTATTATTTTAGAAAATAGGGAATAGGAGATAGAAATTAGTTGTTAGAAATTACTTATTTCTCCTATTAACTACTGTATTTGGTAAATAGTGGGGCAAAAGTAAATAAAGAAAATATAAAACACAACAAAAACGAAAACTTTTTTAAGGTTTATTTATGAAATATATTAGATGTTAGGTGTTAGAAGTTAAAAATCAGAAAATTAAGAAATTAATAAATAGGGACACGAGTTAAAAGCTCACGCCAGTGGAATAAGAAAAAGAGGAAGAAAAATTAGAAAATGGAGGGAGGGTCGTAGCACGAAGGACAGTTGAAACTTTGCCAAAGTTTTGATACGAACGAGTCAGACTATTCGAATGTGTTCGATACCGATAGCTAAAGGCTTAAAGAATAATCATTAACGGCTAACGACTATTTTTCATTCCAATAGTAGCTATCGGGGTAGATGCGCTGACCAAAAATAGCAGTACCAACCCGCACGATGGTGGCACCTTCTTCAATAGCGGTTTCGAGGTCGCCACTCATTCCCATTGAGAGTTCTCGGGGGTCTACATTAGGGAGGTTGAGAGCAATAATCTCTTGTTGGAGATGTTTAAGGAGTTTAAAGCAGGCGCGCACCTTTTCGGTTTCGGCACTAAACAGTCCGATAGTCATCAGTCCTTTGATATGTAGGGTAGGCATTGTAGCCACTTGCTTTACAAGATTGAGCACCTCAGAGGGGTCGGCACCAAACTTGCTTTCTTCGTTAGAGGTATTCACCTGAATAAAGATGTCGAGTTCCTTACCTTCACTGGCGAGGCGATTGTGGAGTTTTTGGGCTAAATCGAGGCGGTCTACCGATTCTACACAACTCACCTCGTAACGCAAAATATCTTTTATCTTATTCGTTTGTAAATGACCTATAAAATGATTGGTATGTGGGGTATCTTTCAGCGCTTCATACTTCTCTTTGAGCTCTTGCACTTTGTTTTCGGCGATGAGCGTATATCCTGCATTTAATGCTACTTTGATGCGCTCAGGAGTTACCGTTTTAGTAGCCAAGAGGAGTTTTACTTCCTCCGGCTTGCGACCTACCTTTGCACAGGCATTGGCGATGCGCTGTTGTATTAAGGTGATGTTTTGTAATATGTTTTCCATTTTTAATTACCAGTTGTTAATTGACTATACCGGTTCATTCTCCACTTCTTCCTTTGGTAATTCGCCTTCGGCTTTCTTGCGCAAGAGGCGACGCTTGATGATGTCGTTTAGGTCTTTATCCTTCACTGAGTAGGTGTTGAACAGTAGCATAGGCGCAATCACTCCAAAGGCTAAACACATTGTAATAAAACCAGTTTGTAAACCGAGTTTAAAGGTTTTGAAAAGCAAATCTAAGGTTTCGTCTTCTGGTGTTTGTACGGTTACAATCTTGATAATATTCATCATAAACTCATAACCGAATTTACCAGGAATCATATTGATGACGGCAGGAATGGTGAAAACTATAGGAGGTGTATGTACTCGGTGAGCAAAGTATACCGCCAAAAGACCCACAGCACAAGCGCCTAAGAAGGAGGTAATCACGATTTGCTCGGGCATCACAGTGCCTAAAAGCATAAACTTTATACCCCAACCCACTCCGCCAAGTAAGCCTGTAATCCACAAAGCACGACGGGGAGTATTGAACAATAAAGCAAAGCCGATAGAAATCCACATCGACCAAAAGATGCGTTCGGCTAATTCTAAAAATACATCAAAGAAGTTCATAACCAAAAAGAAGTAAAGCTAAATAAAAACCTAATGAAATCATAAACACCAAGATAGCCGAATGGGTGAGCTTAGCTACCCCTGCCACAATACAACCCGAAAGTATATCGATAAATCCATTGATAAGAGGTACCCCAGGCACTAACCACAGCACACAAGCGGCTAAGGCATTGTGATAGTCCTGCACGCCAAGCAAGCGGAAGATACTCATCACAGCTACGGATACGAAAGCTGCCCAGCCCCAACAAATATACACGTTAAACTTGCGCAACTGTAAAATACGTCTGCCTGCTAAACCTAAGAAAGTAGCAAGAAACGACATACTAAACTCGGCATAGCTCGCATCTTTACCGCCAAACACGTAGGCGAGAGAACCTCCAGCAACGGCTACGAAAAACCACATTACATACATATTATAATGCGGGCGTGCCTTGATAGTAGCGACTTGTTCTTCAATTTCCTCGATGGGGAGTTTCTTTTCAATTGCCTCCCACGATAGGATACTGATATCGGAAATGGCGCTGAAGTTCACCCCGTGATGAGGAATGGAACGCACGATAGTTTCTTTTTCGCCTGTAGTTTTATCCTGCACGGTAAGTACGATAGCAGCGTGTGAATAGAAGTTTTCGCAATAGTAGTTGAGGGCATTAGAGATACGTTCTACATTGCGTTCTACCCTTCGGGTATTGGCACCGCTGGAAATCAGCAGTTCGTTGATATCGGCAAAGAGTTTTGCCGCTCGTTCAATGGGCTTCATATATATTTTAGACGTTAGTTCTTAGGAGGTTAGTTATAGGGCTTGTCAGACTGTTAGCACGAATTGCTTTTAGCATTACTTGCTGTTTTCTTCTAAAAGAAAATCTTTCTTGCAAGCAAAAGCAAAGAATTCTTGTTCGTTAGAAAGTGCAAAAGTACAAAAATAATGAAGAATGGCAAAAAGGCGAAGATTTAATAATTTACTATCACATTCAAGCGCTTGCCTAATATTGTTTTTAGTTGGTTATAACCTATCACCTCCTCCATAACACTTTTGCGTTCTTCATCTGTTATTTCAGTACGTACTTTCTCTGCTAAATTGTTGATGAGATGCATTATTAACAGCAAACGAATATTTAGAATGATATCCGAGATAATTCTATTGAGGTCTCTGTCTTTCTCCTTTGCCACAATATCTCGTTTCAACCAATTGTCTAAATGTCTAAACTCGTCTTCCATTTCCAAATCGGATACCTTAGCACTGAGTTCCACAGGAAGTTCGTTTGCAAGCCTACTCACATCATAGGAAGCATCTTCTTGGAACATTGTCATTAGTTGGTCATATATCTGCTTGAAATCGGGGTTAGCGAATTCTATTTCGTCTTCTTGAAGTTCAAGGAATACTTTCTCGTAAACTTTGAGGGTTTGCTGTATTTGTTTTTCTTTGAGGTCGCCGTTTTCTTCTTCTACCAGAATAGTATCGGTGAAAACACAGTCTTCATTCCCTTTGGAAAGAAGAATCTTTATTAAATCGTGCTCTAACACCTCCAAACGGTTTATCGTGCGTTTTTGAGCCTCTTCTGGCGTTTGTACCACTTGCATAGTAGATTGCTTGCGCTCTACTTTTTGTCCTTCATAAAAGTCCTTTTTGAGAATTTGCGCCAAAGTAGAGAAGAGCACCTGTTCCGAGATGTCCATAATGGTAGCGCACTCGCGCACATATACTTCCCGCTTGATAAGGTCGGGGATTTTAGAGATACTCTCTACCATATCGCGTATGGTTTCGGCTTTTTTGATAGGGTCGTTCTGCGCCTCTTGCATTAGGAGGGAGGCTTTGAAGCGAATGAAATCGGTGGCGTTGTTTTCGAGGTATAGCACGAGGTCTTCGTAGGCAGTTTTGCGAGCAAAGCTATCGGGGTCGTCTCCCTCGGGGAAGGTACAGACCTTCACATTCATACCCTGTTCCAAGATGAGGTCTACCCCACGAATGGAAGCACGTAAACCAGCGGCATCACCGTCGTACAGCACCGTGATGTTGGGTGTGAGACGGTGAATGAGGCGGATTTGGTCTTGCGTAAGTGCTGTTCCGCTTGATGCTACTACATTTTCGATACCCTTTTGATGCATTTGAATCACATCGGTATAGCCTTCAACCAGATAGCAGTTATCAGCTTTGGCGATGGCTTGTTTGGCGAAGAAGATGCCATAGAGCACTTTGCTTTTATGGTAAATCTCACTTTCGGGAGAGTTGAGGTATTTGGCTTGTTTCTTGTCGTTGGTGAGGATGCGCCCTCCGAAGCCCAATACGCGTCCGCTCATAGAGTGAATGGGGAACATTACGCGCCCTTTGAAGCGGTCGAACTTACGGTCGCCATTGACGATGGTGAGCCCCGTTTTTTCTAAGAACTCCAACTGGTAGCCTTTGGCAAGGGCGGTATCGGTGAAGGCAGTCCACTCATCAGGGGAGAAGCCTAAGCGGAATTTTTGGATGGTTTCCTCAGTAAAACCACGCTCTTTGAAATAGGTCATACCGATAGCCTTACCGGCTTCGGTATTAAAGAGGGTATCCTGAAAATATTGTTGGGCGTATTCTGAGACAATATAGAGACTCTCGCGCTCATCGGCTTGTGCTTTTTCTTCGGTAGATTGCTGAGTTTCCTCAATGTCGATATGGTATTTTTTAGCCAAATAGCGAATAGCTTCGGGGTAGGTGAAGTGCTCGTGCTCCATTAGGAAAGCAATAGCATTCCCGCCTTTGCCACTACTGAAGTCTTTCCATATTTGCTTTACGGGTGAGACCATAAAGCTGGGTGTCCGCTCATTGGAGAACGGACTCAGACCTTTGTAATTAGAGCCTGCACGCTTGAGTTGGACGAAGTCGCCGATGACTTCCTCCACCCGCATTTGGTCGTATACTTTGTCGATAGTGTTTTTTGAAATCACTGTTTTTTAGATTAAGGAAGAAAAGGGTTAATTTGTTAATTGTTTCAGGTCGTCCTCTAATTCTTTAAGGCTGTTTTCACGTTCTATTTGGCGTTGCTTAGTTTGGTATTTTTCATACTCTTGAGCAGATTTCTCTATGGGCTTGTTGTGATTTTACTCGATAACCTACTGAGATGATCACATCGAGATTGTAATATTCTACCTGATAGTTTTTACCATCGGTGGCAGTTGTTGCAAAATTTGCAACAACTGAGTTTCTGTATAGTTCCCCTTCTTCAAAAATGTTTTTAATATGTCGTGATATAGTAGATTTGTCACGGCTAAAAAGAGTAGCCATTTGGTCTAATGAAAGCCATATCGTTTCATCTTGGAAGCGTACATCTATCTTGATATTCCCTTCTTGATTTTGGTATATAAGAAACTGTGATTCCATAGGGTTTATTTGTTTATCAATCATTTTACCCCTTGTGGGCTCATAAAAATACTTAGTTAAGAGACAAGAAAGTTGTGTTATATTTATTATTTTTAATAAGTGTATTTGATTATAGATTTGACAATGCAAAGATATAACATTCTTTTCAGAAAAGCAAAAAACAAATAACCGACTGCTTTTACAAGAGTCGGTTATTTACATTTAATTTTTTAATTACGATGAAATAAAAAAAACTTTCTTTTAGTCTGCTAAAATCACTACTTTGTTTTGGTTGCACTCCAAGGTACCTCCTGTAATAGTGAAATGTTGCAGTTCTTTTTTGCCCTCAAAGAGCTTTACCTCGCCTGCCGTAAGCAATGAGATAATAGGGGCGTGGTGTTCTAATATTACAAATGGTCCTTTAGCCCCAGGCACCTTCACCGAGGTTACTTTACCTTTAAACAAAAGGGCTTCAGGAGTAAATATTTCTACTAACATAAGTGCGAGCCATACGGGCTTTTTTGTTGTTATTTAACATTAGCTAATTTTCTTATTAACTAGCTTGTGCTTCGGCAAGCATTTTTTCACCAGCTTCGATTACTTCTTCGATGGTGCCTTTAAGGTTGAAGGCAGCTTCTGGAAGGTGGTCGAGTTCGCCGTCGAGAATCATATTAAAGCCTTTGATAGTGTCTTTGATATCTACATAAGCTCCTGGTAAGCCTGTAAACTGCTCTGCTACGTGGAAAGGCTGTGATAAGAAACGCTGTACGCGACGTGCACGAGCAACGGCTACTTTATCGTCTTCTGAAAGCTCTTCCATACCGAGGATAGCGATAATGTCTTGCAATTGTTTGTAACGTTGTAAGAGCTCTTTTACGCGTTGTGCGCACTCGTAGTGCTCTTTACCCAAGATTTCGGGGGTAAGGATACGCGAAGTAGAGTCGAGAGGGTCTACCGCAGGGTAGATACCGAGCTCGGCGATTTTACGCGATAATACGGTGGTCGCATCGAGGTGGGCAAAGGTAGTTGCCGGAGCGGGGTCAGTAAGGTCGTCGGCAGGTACATATACCGCTTGTACTGAGGTGATAGAACCGTGCTTGGTAGAGGTGATGCGCTCTTGCATCGCTCCCATTTCGGTAGCTAACGTAGGTTGATAACCCACCGCTGATGGCATACGACCTAAAAGGGCGGACACCTCAGAACCTGCTTGGGTGAAACGGAAGATATTATCGACGAAGAAAAGCACGTCTTTACCGTGACCTTCGCCAGCGCCATCGCGGAAGTACTCGGCAATGGTGAGCCCTGAGAGGGCTACACGCGCACGTGCTCCAGGAGGTTCGTTCATTTGCCCAAATACGAAGGTAGCTTTTGATTCTTTAAGTGCCTTGCGGTCTACTTTACTCAAATCCCAACCGCCTTTTTCCATCGATTCCATAAAACCTTCGCCATATTTGATAATGCCCGATTCGAGCATCTCGCGTAGCAGGTCGTTTCCTTCACGAGTACGTTCTCCTACCCCAGCGAATACTGATAGACCGCCGTGTCCTTTGGCGATGTTATTAATCAATTCTTGAATGAGCACTGTTTTACCTACACCAGCACCGCCAAAGAGACCGATTTTACCTCCTTTGGCATAAGGTTCGATAAGGTCGATGACTTTGATACCAGTGAAGAGTACTTCGGTAGTGGTGGAGAGTTCTTCGAATTTGGGAGCTTCGCGGTGGATAGGCAAACCGTTGTCGCCGTCTTTGGGCAGGTTGCCAAGTCCGTCGACCCCGTCGCCAATTACGTTGAAGAGGCGACCGTAGATATCGTGCCCTACGGGCATTTTGATAGGACTGCCTGTGGCAATCACTTCGGTGTCGCGGCTAAGTCCTTCGGTGGAGTCCATAGAAATGGCGCGCACCACGTCTTCGCCTATATGCGATTGTACTTCTAATATGAGTTTGGTACCGTCGGGTCTTGTGATTTCTAAGGAATCATAAATGCGTGGGAGTTCATTATCAGAAGCGAACTCTACATCGACCACAGGTCCAATTACTTGTGCTACTTTTCCTTTTTGTAACATTCTTTTTTATTTTTAGTTGTTTAGACCACAGGCATTAAGCCATAGGTTGTAGGTGTTATGGTTTTAGAAGCTGAGGTCTGAAATATGAGACCTATGAGCAGAAACCTAAATATTGTGCAAATGTAGGGACTTTTTTAAAAAAGGCAAATAAAAGTGAAGATTTTTTTTGTTTCTTATTTTAAAATTTGCTGATTGTCAATTATTAACTAACAAATAATATTTTTATTAGAGTGTTTGTAAACACTCTAATAAAAAATTAATCATATATTTTTAGGCTTATCTAAAAAATATTTTTACCTTTGCGCTTTCAATGGTTATATCTTTTAAAATTAAAATATTATGAGTGATTACTGTATGTGTCATATCGAGAGTTACTGGCAGGAGCTTATGGATCTTTCAACAGAAGAATTTATGCAAGAGGCGTATATGGAAGCGCTTTCGCATAGTCGAGAGGCTTTTTATAGGGCAGAAGTATTAGCAACTCACGCTGATAGATGTGAAAAGCTAAAGATTCCGTTTGTAGAAATATACACTTTTTCGTGTGAGAATTTGGCTTGTATGTATCAGCATATGGGAGAGTCTTTACAGGCGGTAAAGATTTTGAACCAAGGAATTAGTTTTTTAGGATATTTGTACAAACAAAAATTACTGAGCAAAGAGGTTTTTGAAGAGCAGATAGAAGCTTTAAATTGTTTATTTCGTTAAGTGAGACAAGCTACATCTTTTATTCTTTTCAATTATTCTTTAATATTTTTAGATTTTTTTTCAAATCATTACATAGTCTTCAAAATTGGTAAATTGATAAGTTATCTTTATATTTTTCTGTAAAAAAATATTCGCAATTCTTTTTAGAAAAATATTTAATTGTACTTATTTATAATATTGATTATCAATACATATAGGTTTTATACTTTCTTCTTTTTAGTGAATTTCACGAGTTCTTTTGCTGAAAGAAGGCAAAATATCGTACATTTGCCACGTAAAACCTAAAAGTTTAATGAAACACATCTTTACAACAGAACAGCAAGCGTTGGCAGCTCGTATTTTGGAACATAACCATTTTTCACCCCTAAGTGAGTTATATTCTTCGGAAATACAAGACTTGGCGGTGATATGGTCGTTTTACTCTGGGAAGATAGAAGGCAATACTTATACTTTTGTGGAGACGGAAACGCTCTTGAAAGATGGTATTACTTCACCCAAGCGCTATGAAGAGGCTAAAATGCTCAAAAATCTTTACAACACTTTTATTTCGGAAGTAGAGTATATCAAAAAAGGGAATACCGAAGAGATTAACAAACGATTGCTTTTTGAGCTACACTCTCGCTTGATTGCTGATTTGATAGATAACCGCGAGAGGGGTATTATCCGCAAACGCGCTGTGCGGATTACTGGAACGGATTATACACCTCCTACTGAGGAGCACCTTATTGAAAAAGCCTTAGACCAGATAATGGAGGAACAGGCTGAAATAGAAAATCCTTTAGAGAAAGCGGTGTTTTTGCATTGCAATATTGCGCGCTTGCAACCTTTTGTTGACGGCAATAAGCGCACTTCGCGCTTGGTTGAGAGTATTGTGCTGATGAATGACGATATCGTACCGATTCATACGACTCGCTTAGAGGATATCAATACGTACCGTAAGGCTTTGCTTTCTTTTTATGAAACGAGTGATTACAGTGAATATGCCGATTATTTTCTACAAAAGAAATGGGAGTATCTGCAGAAGTCGTAGCACGACAGGCAGTGTGAGTCGTACGGGCTTTTGAGCTACACTGGCTGATAGTTGTAGTAGATTTATTTTAAGCATAATTTTAATATCTAGAAAATGAAAAATATTTTTAATAATCTTTTGTTTAAGGTGGTTTGTGGTATCCTGTTTGGGATAGCGTTGGGCTATTATGCACCTGAATGGTTGTACCGCATTCTTATTACTTTTCAGGTGTTGTTTAGCAACTTTTTAAAGTTTGCAATACCGCTGATTTTGATAGGGCTTATTATGCCTTCGATTAGTGATTTGGGTAAAAATGCAGGTAGGTTACTGCTTATTACCATAGGAATTGCGTATGCTTTTACGCTTTTCTCGGGTTTTTCTACTTACTTGGTGGGCGAATCTCTTTTTCCTTCGCTATTGCAGGGGGAACAATTGGGCTCCATTGTAGATAAAGGAAAGAGTTTGCCTCCTTATTTTACCATTGAGATGCCTCCTTTGGCTGATGTGATGAGTGCTTTGCTGTTTTCTTTTATCATCGGGATTGGGTTGTCGTTTAGAGAAGAATCGAAACTTACAGAGGTGATTAAAGAGTTTGGCGATATTGTGAAATGGCTTATCGTTAGGGCTATTATACCGATATTGCCTATTTATATTATGTGTATTTTTGCTGAAATTACCTTTAACGGACAGGTAATGGCAATTATGAAGGTGTTCTTCAAACTGATTTTGGTTCTTTTTGTGATGCACATTGCTTTGCTCATTATCCAATACCTGATTGCGGGAAGTATTGCAGGGAAGAATCCGTTTAAGGCACTGGCTACGATGCTACCGGCTTATGCGACGGCTTTGGGTACACAATCGTCGGCTGCTACCATTCCTGTAACGTTGAGGCAGGCACTGAAATTAGGCATTTCACAACGGATAGCGGGATTTGTGATTCCGCTTTGTGCTACGATTCACCTTTCGGGCAGTACGATGAAGATTACGGCTTGTGCGCTTGCCCTGATGATGCTTCAAGGAATGCCTTATGACTTTTCGCTGTTTGCTGGTTTTATAATGATGCTGGGAGTGGTGATGATTGCTGCTCCTGGGGTACCGGGAGGGGCTATTATGGCTGCTTTGGGGGTGCTGAACAGTATTCTTGGTTTTAATGAGGCGCAACAAGGACTAATGATTGCACTTTATATAGCGATGGATAGCTTTGGTACGGCTTGTAATGTAACGGGTGACGG
>NZ_KB291181.1:32282-40923 GCF_000318255.2 Capnocytophaga sp. oral taxon 380 str. F0488 | reverse complement strand
CCCGTGCGGCTCGCACCGTCTTTCCTATAAGCTTCTCTCAAATTAATCATTAATCATTAAACAATCGGTATTATTAGCATTTTTGGCATTGTGGTATTAAACTCATTTATCCATTTGATAATCAATAAATATATAAGAATATATACCCCTTATGCCAGCCTTTCAAATATAAATAAAATATAATTTTTTAGGACTTTATTTTTCTATGTTCAGTAAAATATATATCTTTGCCGTTTGAAGAGATAAAATAAGTAAATTATTTAATTAAAAAAATGCAAAACAAAGGACTTGTGAAACTATTTGCCATATTGTTTGGGCTAATATGTATTTATCAGCTTTCATTCACCTACGTGGCAGGTAGAGTAGAAGATGAAGCCAAAGCATTCGCTGAGGCAAAAGTGCCTAATACTCAAGCTGACTATATCGCTAAACGCGAAGCTATAGAAGCTAAGTATTTGGACGATAAAATGGGGCAAGATGTCTATAACCTCGGTTTTACAAAATTCACTTATGGTGAAGTAAAAGCTAAAGAATTGAACCGCGGTCTTGACCTTAAAGGCGGTATCAACGTGATTCTGCAAATTTCCGTAAAAGACATCTTGAGAGGTCTTGCTGACAACTCCAAAGACCCTATCTTTAACAAATCATTAGCCGAAGCCGATGAACAGCTCCGCAAAACCGACAAAACCTACTTGGATTTGTTCTTCGAGGCTTACGCTAAGAACGGAGGTAAATTAGCCTCCCCCGATGTGTTCGCTAATAAAACCCTCAGCGACCAAATCAACTTCCAAATGAGTGATAGTGAGGTGCGCCCTATCATCAGAAAGCGCGTAGACGAGTCTATCGTATCTGCTTTCGAGGTATTGCGCAAACGTATCGATAAATTTGGCGTTTCTCAACCTAATATCCAGCGTCTTGGTAACTCAGGTCGTATCCTTGTAGAACTTCCTGGTGCTAAAGATATCACTCGTGTGCAATCACTCTTGCAAAGTACCGCTCAGCTTGAGTTCTGGGAAACTTATAAGAATACCGATGTTTTCCCTTATTTACAAGCCCTCAACGAGCAACTTAAATCTACTGCTAAAACTACAAATAAAGTAAAAGATACGCTCACAGCTGCTACTCAATCAGGTAGTAGTGCTATCGACTCTCTACTTACTGATGTAAAGAAGGATTCTGTTCCTACTCAATCAGGAAAAGGAAATCCTTTGTTTGACCTTATCAAAGCTAATTCTTATGAAGGTTCTCCAGTACTTTTTACAGTAAGTTTAAAAGATACTGCTCAAGTAAATAGCTATATCAATTCTCCTGAAGCAAAACATTTGATTCCTGCTTCATTGCAGTATGTAAAATTCGCTTGGGGTAAACCTGATAAAAAGACCTCCCTTATCGAACTTTATGCCCTAAAAGGTAACCGCGATAACACCCCTCCTCTTACAGGTAACGTAGTAACCCAAGCCGAACAAACCTACGATGTTCGCAACCAGCCTGCCGTATCTATGCAAATGGACGGTAAAGGAGCGCGCATTTGGGAAGCACTTACAGGTAAAGCTTTTACTCAAAACACCAATATTGCTATCGTACTCGATAACATCGTATATTCAGCACCAGGAGTAACTACAGGCGCTATTTCAGGAGGTCGCTCTGAAATTACAGGGCATTTTACTTTAAATGAAGCTGTCGACCTTGCTAACGTGCTCCGTGCTGGTAAATTACCCGCAAGTGCTGATATAGTACAATCTGAAATCGTAGGACCTTCTTTAGGACAGGAAGCTATCGATAGCGGTATGAACTCTTTCCTTATCGCTACTATCTTCATCTTTGCGTGGATGATATTCTACTACGGTCGTGCGGGTATTTATGCCGACCTCGCTTTGGTATTCAATATACTCCTTATATTTGGAGTGTTAGCAAGTATAGAAGCTGTACTTACGCTCCCTGGTATTGCGGGTATCGTGCTTACCATTGGTATGGCAGTCGACTCGAATGTGCTGATATTCGAGCGGTCGAAAGAAGAACTGCGCAAAGGTAAAAACATCAATCAAGCAGTGGTTGATGGTTTCAAACACGCCTTGTCGTCTATCTTAGACTCTAACATTACTACAGCGCTTACTGCTCTTATCTTGTTGTTCTTTGGTAGTGGTCCTATCCAAGGTTTTGCAACTACCTTGCTTATTGGTATTGCAACTACTTTGTTCACCGCTATCTTTATCACTCGCTTGTTTATCGACTATAGCGTTGAGAAAAAACACACACTTACTTTCACCACTCCTATTACTAAGAACTGGTTCAAAAATGTAGATCTCAACTTCATCGGCAAGCGCAAAATAGGATATGCTTTTTCTATTATCCTATCAATAATAGGTATCATTTCTCTTTCTACTCGTGGTCTCGACCAAGGTATCGATTTCGTAGGTGGTAGAACTTACCAAATTCGTTTTGAAAAAGAAGTTAATCCTACCCAAGTAGCCGATGCGCTCAAACTTACTTTAGGAAATGTGGAAGTGAAGACTTTTGGTGCTCCTAACCAAGTGAAAATCGCTACTAAGTATAAAGTACAAGAAGAAAGCACTGAGGTAGATAATGAAATACAAGAGCTCTTGTACAAAGGATTACAGAAATTCTTACCCGAAGGAACTTCATTCGATAGTTTCGCTAAAGCCTCTTCTACTGATAAGATTGGTATTATGCAATCTATGAAAGTAGGACCTACTATTGCCGAGGACATTAAGAGCAGTGCATTCTGGTCAGTTATCGGTTCTCTTATTGTAATTGGTCTATATATCTTATTCCGTTTCCGCAAATGGCAGTTCTCTATGGGTGCGATTGTATCTTCAGCGCACGACGTGCTAATGGTACTTGGTATTTATTCGCTCACTTATAGCATTATGCCTTTCAATATGGAAATCGACCAAGCCTTTATCGCGGCTATCCTTACAGTAGTAGGTTACTCACTAAACGACACGGTGATTATCTACGACCGTATCAGGGAAGTAATGCGTGAACCTCATTGGTCAAGAGAGAAAATCAATCACGCGCTCAACGCTACCCTTAGCCGTACCTTGAACACCTCATTCACTACTTTGGCAGTACTCGTTACTATCTTTATCTTTGGTGGTGAAACCTTGCGTGGCTTTATGTTCGCAATGATTATCGGGGTACTCATCGGTACTTACTCTTCTATCTTCGTGGCAGCTCCTCTCATTTACGACACTGTAAAGGACGAAGCTGACCATACTAAAGAACAATCTAAAAAGTAATATCTAATTACTGAATATATAAAAGGGACTGTCCTAAAAAGGATAGTCCCTTTTTCTATGCGGGTAGAAAAAAGTGAAAAACTACTTGCAAATATCAATTATAAAGCCTAACTTTGCCTTTCAAAAAAACTAAGTAATATGAAAACATACGACATTGTTATCATCGGTTCAGGTCCTGGCGGTTATGTAGCCGCTATTCGCGCAGGTCAATTGGGCTTTAAAACTGCCCTTATTGAAAAATATAATACCTTAGGAGGCACTTGCCTTAATGTAGGTTGTATCCCTTCTAAAGCCTTACTCGACTCTTCTCACCACTACGAAGACGCTTCCAAACACCTCGAAGCCCACGGTATTGAAATCACAGGCAAAGTAAAGTTTAGCTTAGAGAAAATGATTGCTCGTAAGGCAGCTGTGGTAGAGCAAACTTGCGCAGGGGTAAAATTCCTAATGGAGAAAAACAAAGTAGACGTTTTTACCGGGGTAGGGAGCTTTGTATCACCCACACAAATTAAGATTACTCCTAATAAAGGCAAGGCAGAGACCATAGAAGCCAAGCACACCATTATTGCTACCGGCTCTAAACCTGCCTCCTTACCTTTTATTACAGTCGATAAAGAACGTATTATTACTTCTACTGAAGCCCTCCAGCTAAAAGAAGTACCAGAACACCTCATCGTAATTGGTGGGGGCGTAATAGGCTTGGAATTGGGGCAAGTATACAGTCGCTTAGGAGCTAAAGTGTCGGTAGTAGAATACACCGATAGCATTATCCCTACGATGGATAGAGGCTTAGGGCGCGAACTTACCAAAGTACTCAAAAAACAAGGCTTTGCTTTCTATACAGGTCATCAGGTGAAAGAAGTAACTCGCAAGGGCAAAACGGTAACTGTAAAAGCTACCACCCCCAAAGGCGAAGAGCTTACCCTTAAAGGTGATTACTGCTTAGTAGCCGTAGGTCGTCGCCCTTATACCGAGGGTCTTAACCTCGAAGTAGCAGGTGTACAGAAAGACGAGCGCGGTAAGGTAATAGTAAACGACCACCTGCAAACCAATGTGCCTAACATCTATGCCATAGGTGATGTAGTACGCGGGGCTATGCTCGCACATAAAGCCGAAGAAGAAGGCGTATTGGTAGTAGAACAACTCGCTGGACAAAAACCACATATCGACTATAATCATATCCCTGGTGTTGTTTACACCTGGCCTGAAGTAGCTTCAGTAGGCAGAAGTGAAGAGCAACTAAAAGCTGACGGCATCGCCTATAAAGTAGGGCAATTTGCCTTTCGTGCCTTAGGGCGCGCCCGTGCCAGTATGGATACCGACGGCTTTGTAAAGATTTTAGCTGACCCCCAAACCGACGAAGTGCTTGGCGTACACATCATTGGAGCTCGTGCTGCCGATATGATAGCCGAAGCCGTTACAGCAATGGAGTTCCGCGCCAGTGCCGAAGATATCGCTCGCATCTGCCACGCTCACCCTACCTTTACCGAAGCAATAAAGGAAGCCGCCCTTGCTACCACCGAAAACCGCGCTATCCATAGTTAATGATTAAATAATTAATGCTATATGAAATCAACCATTTTATTTTGCCTATTCTGCCTCCCTTTGTGCGCTTTTTCGCAATATAGCATTACAGGAAACCTAATCAGTAAAGAACAACCTGTGAACAACTGTGTCGTTAAGCTCCTCTCGCAGGGCAAAGTTGTGCATACTACCGCTTCAAATGAAAAGGGTACTTTTTCTTTTGAAAACCTTTCAGCAGGGCAATACCAGCTAAATGTGGTTTCTATTTTCTATGAGCCTTTTCAGCAAGAGCTAATGGTAGATAAGAATATCGCATTAGGCAATATTGTGATTACCGAGAAAGTAGAAAACCTTAAAGAAGTAACCGTTACCGGTCGGAAAAATCCTGTCATCCCTACTGAAACGGGCTCTCTTATTGAAGTAACAGGCACACGGCTCGCCTATCGTTCTTCGGTGACCGATATTTTAGAGTATGCTCCCAGCATCTCCACTACTAATGGCTTGAAAATCTATGGCAATGACGATATTTTAATAATGCTCGATGGTAAGGAATTACACCTCGATAAAGACAAAATAGCGTTTTTCTTAAATAAGATACCCGTCAAGAGTATTAAAAGTATTGAAGTGGTTGATAAGATTGATGCCAGTGTTGATAGCTCAAAAGCAGGCGTCATAAAAATAACTACTATTGTAAAACACGGCTGGGTAGGCTCGTTAAGTCACAATTTTTTTTACGACCCAAAATTAGGTTATACAGACGATGCAACACTGTTTTATTCTACTGACAAATATCGTCTTTTTACTAACCTATACCACAGCCGGCATCACTCTTTTAGCGATGATAAAGAACAATCTCTTTTGAGAAATAACAATATACTTTATCAAAAAACCTCAGAACTACAGTTAAAGCGGAAAGAAAACGGAATAACACTGGGAGCAGATTACTATTTCAATAAAAAATCTACTCTTAGCTTCCTGTATATCTATAATTATGATGCTGATGCCGACAAAGAATACAATGGTTTAACTAATGTGTATAACAACAATGTGCTTAACCATCATTTTACTGTAAACAGCAAGGTGGATGCCATATCTAATGACCACTCTTTCTCACTGAACTTCGACCGCACTACTGACTCCTTAGGTTCAAATATCAAAATAGCCTTAGACTTGGTTAAGAAAAAGTATGAAAGTCCTCTTACTGAAAAAGATATTTATTACCGCACAGTAACTACCGAAGAAAATAGCGAGCGAGACTCATATTCTTACAGCGATGTTTACGCCTTCAAAACTACTTGGAGTAAGTTTTTTACCTCTAAATACCCTTCAGAAAAGCAGAACTTAGTACTTGGATTGCGTTATTCATTGGTAGACAATCAAGATGAGTTTGTTTATTTTGATATTTTTCCTACCCAGAAGTTAAAAAACACTAACTTTTCTAAGGATTTCTACTTCAAAGAACACATCTTCGCCACTTTTGCCAATTACGCCTTCCCTCTTACTCAAAAATCAAAGTTCTCAATAGGCTTACGTTCTGAATATAATTACAATACGTTTAGCAATCACTTAGATAATTTCCATAACGACAACACACAATGGTCACTCAATGCCCTCTATACTACCAAGCTCGGCAAAGAAACCCTCTTCTTTTCCGCTCGCCGATGGTTCAGCAGGGTGAATTACAGTCTTTTCAACCCTACCTATATCAAAAGTTCTCCTACTGAAGCCTATACAGGTAATAAAGATTTAAGTCCCATAGAAGGATATACGTTGCAATCGGGTTATAGGTGGAAAAAAGTAGATATGGCTGTGGCTTACCGCTATTCCGAAAAAAATGTACTTAACATTCCTACCGCTATTGCTGGCGTAATAACTACTCGCCCCGAGAATGTAGGTTATAAAAACGATGTGTTTTTGTTCCTATCCCGTTTTACTAAGTTCACCGATTGGTGGGAGTGCAATACAAAATTCACAGGAGGGTATTTTAACTTCAAGTATTTAGGGAATGCTTTCAACTCCTTATATGCCGAGTTTTACACCTCACAGCGATTTTACCTCCCCAAAGATATCGAAGCCTCTCTCACTTACCAATATACCTCAACCAATAAGAGTTTGTATATCAAAAACTATTACAATCACCAGCTCAACTTTAACCTAATGATTCCTCTTTCTGATTCTTTTCAGTTAAAAGCTTCATTAGATGATATATTTAACACCTCTCGTTCTAAAAGCGAATACGATTTCAACGGCATTTATAATACATCTTATTATAAATTTAACACCCGTAGTTTTTATATTGGTATCAATTATGATTTTGCCAAAGGTAAAAAAGTGAATGACAATATAAGAAACACAGGAGCAGAAGACGAGAAAAACAGACTTAAACGATAATGATTCGTGGCTAATGCTGAATAGTTAATGATTAGTGGTAAATACAGTGATAAAAATAATTAAGAAAAAGTTTGTTTCTTTCAAAAATAATAGTAACTTTGCCTCAACTAACCTTTAATCATTAAAATATTATGAGTAGATTTTCCGATACCCAAACCGCTTTTGCCCTCAAAAGCCAATCCGAACTCAACTGGGCTTACCGCCTTTTTAAACTTATTGGCAGTAATACCCTTACTCGTGTGGGCACTGCCCTTACCAACTTCTTCTTAAAACTGCGCCTGCCCGTCGAAGGACTCATCAAGCGCACCGTCTTTAAGCAGTTCTGCGGAGGTATCTCCGAACAAGACTGCCTTCCCGTAATCCAAAAGATGCATCAAAAAGGAGTAGGCTCTGTGCTCGACTATTCCGTAGAAGGTAAAGAAGACGAATCCTCTATCGAAGCTACTTTCGAAAAAACAATGGAAACCATCGATTTTGGTAATCTCCATCGCGACGAAGGTATTCCTATTGTGGTATTTAAACCTACGGGATTTGGGCGTTTTGCCATCTTCCAAAAACTCACCGAGAAAAAAGCCCTTACCTCTGAAGAAGAAGAAGAATGGGAGCGCATCAAATCTCGTTTCGACGCAGCCTGCAAGCGCGCCTACGAGTATAAAATTCCTATTTTGGTAGACGCCGAAGAAAGCTGGATGCAAACTGCTGCCGATGACCTCGTAGAAGAGATGATGCTGAAGTACAACAAAGAAGAACCTATCGTATACAATACCTTGCAAATGTACCGCCACGACCGTTTGCCTTACCTAAAAGAACTTTATGAACGTGCGGTAGATAAAGGCTTCTACATAGGCGTAAAAATCGTACGAGGTGCCTATATGGAAAAAGAAAACGAACGCGCTGCCGAGCTAGGCTATCCCTCTCCCATTTGCCCCAGCAAGCAAGCAACCGACGATAATTATAACGCTGTTGTGCGCTATATTATTGACCATATCGATAGGATTGCGCTCTTTGCAGGTACTCACAACGAAGAAAGTGCTGCCCTGGTAATGGATTTGATGCACAAAAAAGGCTTACAACCTAACGACAAACGCGTGTGGATAGCACAACTCTACGGTATGAGCGACCATATCAGCTTCAATGCCTCTAAGGAAGGCTATAACGTAGCCAAGTATTTGCCTTTTGGTCCCGTGCGCGAAGTGATGCCTTACCTTATCCGCCGAGCCGAAGAAAATACCTCAGTAGCAGGGCAAACAGGACGTGAACTCACTTTGCTAAAAGCAGAGAAAAAGCGCCGAAAAGAAACTGCTAACCAGTAAAAATAAGTTTTTATTATTCGTTGTAACTCTCGTTTTTGCACTTCTTGCAAAAACGAGAGTTATTTTTATTCCCAATTACTACCTTCTTACCTTCGCTCATTGTTCGTTTTTTGTTCGTCTTTTCTTTATCTGCTCGTGCGGATCGCACCGTCA
>NZ_KB291181.1:21844-32262 GCF_000318255.2 Capnocytophaga sp. oral taxon 380 str. F0488 | reverse complement strand
TTTTGTTCGTCTTTTGTTCGTCTTTTGTTCGTTAATTATTTATCCGCCCGTGTGGCTCACACTATCTGCCCGTGCGGCTCGCACCTGTTCGTGTGGCTCACACCAGCCCGTGAGGCTCGCACTGTCACTCGTCATTGATTTGGTATTTTTGGCATTATTGGCATTATTGGTATTAAATTAGTTGCTAATTCAAAAAAAAGTTGTACTTTTGCGTGATTTTCTATCTTAAAACAAAAAATATAAGAATGGCACGTTCCATCGATTCATTTAACAAACGAAGATTAATTACCTCCTATTTTTCGGTAATAGTGAGCATTACCTTAGTGCTCTTTCTTATGGGCTTTTTTAGTTTTCTAGTATTAAGTGCTAATAAATTAGCCAATTACTTCAAAGAGCAAGTAACCGTTACCGTCTTGATAAAGGACGACGCTAAAAATGCCGACATCGAACAGTTACAGAAAACTCTTTCGGTAGCGAGTTTTGTAAAGTCAGTGCGGTTTGTATCAAAAGAAGTTGCTGCCGAAAAGTTCAGTAAGGATATCGGCGAAGATTTTGTTACCTTCATCGGTACTAACCCTCTGCAAAACACCATCGATTTAAGCCTAAAAGCCGAATATGCCGAGCCCGATAAGATGCGCGAAATCAAACGTGAGTTAGAGCAAAACTCTTTTGTTACCGAAGTAGTATACGACCAATCTTTGGTAGCTCTTATCCACGAAAATGTGAATAGAATAGGTATTGTTACATTAATTTTCAGTGCCCTATTCACTTTTGTATCTATCTTGCTTATCAATGCCTCTATTCGCCTCTCCATTTATTCCAAACGTTTTATCATCAAAACAATGCAATTAGTAGGGGCTACGCGCAGTTTCATACGCCGTCCGTTTTTATGGACAAATGTACGCTTGGGCATTCTCAGCGCTCTAATAGCCATAGTGCTTTTTTATCTATCGCTTTTGGCTATTGTAAAGTCATATCCTGAGTTTAATATCTTAATGGATACAGGTACTTTAAGCATTGTTTTTATAAGCATTATAACCATTGGGATACTCATCAGTTGGCTAAGCACCTATTTTGCTACACAACGTTTCCTGAACCTCAATACCAACGACCTTTATTATTAACCATTAATCATTAATAATTAATCACTGATGAAACATCATTCAACTTTCATTTTTGAAAAGAAAAACTATCTTATTATGGCTGTTGGCTTAATAGTAATAGCCCTTGGTTTTATAACAATGAGCGGTGGTGGTAGCGATAATCCCGCTGTGTTCGACCCCTCTATTTTCAATTTCCGACGTATTCACTTAGCTCCTGCTTTGGTACTTTTAGGTTTTGCCATTGAAATTTACGCCATTCTAGTAAATCCTAAAACTGATAAAAAACAAGACGAAAAATAAGAATGAGTACACTGCAAGCTATTATTATTGCTATTATCGAAGGACTCACCGAGTACCTTCCTATCTCATCAACCGCACATATGGGTTTTACCGCTGCCCTTATGGGAATGCCCGACGATGAGTATTTGAAAATGTTCCAAGTTTCCATACAGTTTGGTGCTATCCTTTCGATAGTAGTACTGTATTGGCGCAAGTTCTTCGACTTTTCTAATTGGAACTTCTATTTCAAATTAGTGTGTGCCGTTATCCCTGCTCTTATATTAGGTAAACTTTTCGATGATAAGATTGAAGCAGTTTTGGACAACCAAAAAGCGATTGCTATTACCCTGATTGTAGGCGGTATTATCCTTATTTTTGTAGACAATTGGTTCAAACATCCTACGATTCACAACGAGAAAGACATCACAATAAAGAAAGCCGTTACTATTGGTTTTTGGCAGTGTTTAGCAATGATGCCAGGCACTTCGCGCTCTGCTGCTTCTATTATTGGCGGAATGACGCAAGGGCTCACTCGCAAAGCCGCTGCTGAGTTCTCTTTCTTCTTAGCCGTTCCTACAATGCTGGCTGTAACCGTGTATTCTATTTTCTTGAAGAAATGGGGTACTGCCCAGGAGAAAGGCTACGAGCTGATAATGAAAACTGATGAAAGCTTTTGGTTGTTTATCATAGGCAATGTAATAGCTTTTGTGGTAGCAATGATAGCCGTGAAATTCTTTATACATGTCCTCACCAAATTTGGTTTTAAAGTATGGGGTATTTACCGCATTGTTATTGGAGCAGTATTACTGATTTATTTTTCAATTAACAATTAATTATCTTTCCCTCCTACCCTTACCTTTTACTTTTTACCTTTTTTTGCAAAATGAAAATATTACTTTTAATTGTAGCTTTCTGTTTTATTCTCATTCAATCTATAAAAGCTCAAACCGATAGCTTATCAGTACTCCACGAATCGGTACTCACAGCCGATACTTTGCAAGTAGCTACTGAAAAACCTAAACTCAAACAGGTATTACTTCCTGCTTCTCTCATTACCTTAGGAGTTATCTCCAACGCTACTTATATCAATCGTTATGTACAACGACACGCTTATAGATATTCCGGCGGACAGAAGTTGCGCTTCGATGATTATATACAGTATCTACCTATTGCCAGCGTCTTTGCTTATAGCAATTTAGGTATAAAATCCAAGCACAGTGTAAAGGAACGACTCATAGTAGGAGCTACTGCTTATGCCATTACGGCAGCTTTAGTAAATGGAGTAAAATATAGTGTCAGAATACATCGTCCCGATGAAAGTGCCTACAATTCTTTTCCTTCAGGACACACAGCTACCGCTTTCACAGGTATGGAAATCCTTTGGCAAGAGTACAAAGATGAGAATATATGGGTAGGTATCAGTGGCTATGCTATAGCTACCACCGTAGGTGCAATGCGTTTGTACAATAATCGCCATTGGATAGGCGATGTGCTTGTAGGGGCAGGTATAGGTATCCTTAGTGCCAAAACAGCCTATTGGCTCTTGCCATATACTTCCAAATGGCTTACACGCAAAGAGAAATCTTCAATACAAATGGTTGTTTACCCCATTTATTCCGAAGAAATGAAAGGAGTGGGGCTCACCTTATTTCGCTAAAAACACCTTCTAATGGCTATTATTACCACTATATTAAACAAAGTTCCACGCCCTTGGCTTATAAAGATGAGCTATTGGGTGCGTCCGTTTTTAGCTTTCTACTTGCGAGGAAAGAAATACCAAGACCCTATTGATGGCAAGACTTTTAGGAAATTCTTACCATATGGCTACGGCAAAGCTCGCCCCAATGTACTCTCACCCTCTACCCTATCGCTTGAACGCCACCGATTGCTTTGGCTCTATCTTACTCGTGAAACCGATTTCTTTACACGTGAGCTTAAAGTGCTACACGTCGCTCCTGAACAAGCCTTCTATAAACGCTTCAAAAAACAACCTAACCTCAATTACCTCACCACCGACCTATATTCTCCTTTGGCAGATGTAAAAGCCGATTTGTGTGCTTTGCCTTTTGAAGACGAATGTTTTGATGTGATATTTTGCAACCACGTATTGGAGCATATCCAAGATGATACCCAAGCTATGAAAGAGCTTTATCGTGTGATGAAAAAGGGGGGTTGGGGTATTTTTCAAGTACCACAGGACTACCACAGAGCCATTACGTTTGAAGATAACACCATTACTGACCCGAAAGAACGCACCCGTATTTTTGGTCAGTATGACCACGTAAGGGTCTACGGTTTAGACTATTTTAATAAATTGCGCAGTATAGGCTTTGAAGTAGAGGAACTGCAATACGCTTCCCATTTCACAGCTGAAGAAATAGAACGGTATCGTATTGTTGCTGAAGAAATCATTCCTTTATGCAAGAAGAAGTAAAATTTTAATAATTAAATAATGAAATATCTATTTTTAAGTATCGCAATAGGTTTAGTAGCTTGCCAGTCTCCCGTAAAAGATGAAATTCATCTTATAAGTGGAGAGGCACAAGGTAGCACTTATCACATTAAGTACATTAGTAAAACTAAAGAAGACTTAAAACCTGCCATAGACTCTATTTTACAAGTGATAGATAAGTCTATGTCTACCTATAAACCAGATTCTGACATTTCTAAAATCAATGCAGGAGATAAAAATGTAGTGGTAGACGAGCATTTCAGAAAAGTTTTTGAAGCCTCTCAGCAAATATGGCAAGAAAGTGAAGGTTTGTTTGACCCTACGGTAGGTGTATTAGTAAATGCTTGGGGGTTCGGTAAACAAAAGATAACTGAGGATAAACTCCCCACAGATGAAAGAATAGCAGAACTGAAGAAATATGTAGGCTTTAATAAAGTACATCTCACAGCTGATAACCATATTGAAAAAGAGTCTCCTGAAATACTGTTTGACTTTAATGCCATAGCACAAGGCTATACCTCCGATGTAGTTGCGGCTTTCCTCAACTCAAAAGGTATTGAGAATTATATAGTGGAGATAGCAGGTGAGATGTATCTGAAAGGAAGGAACATCATAGAGAACAAAGCGTGGACGATAGGCGTAGAAAACCCTATCAAACCTTTGGACGATCGCGAATTGGTAGCTACTATACAATTTACCAATCAAGGATTGGCAACCTCTGGTAACTATCGCAAAGTATGGACAGATAGTAATGGGCGCAAATATGTACATTCTATTAACCCTATTACCGGACGCGCTACCCAAAGCGATGTGCTCAGTGCTACAGTAGTTGCTCCTTCCACTATGTTTGCTGATGGATATGCTACTATGTTTATGGTAATGGGATTGGAAAAGAGCAAAGCTTTCTTAGAGAAACACCCCAATATGGCTGTACTTTTAGTGTATAGCAACAAACAAAACGAAGAACTTACCTTTAAGACGAAGGCTTTTGAAAAATTAATAATTCAGTAAAGATTTTTTATTTATGAAAATAGGAATTATAGGAGCAATGGAGCTTGAGATAGATAGTTTAAGAGCTTCTATTGAGTCTTGCAAAGAAACTAAAATAGGGCGTTTTGTTTTTTATGAAGGTTCTCTTAATGGGATAGAAGTAGTATTATTACTTTCAGGCATAGGTAAAGTAAGCGCTTCGGTTGCGACCACTTTACTTATAGAAAGATACAATCCATCGCTTATTATTAATACAGGTACTGCCGGAGGCTTAGGTGATACTTCGGTACACGATATAATCTTAGCTACTGAAGTACGCCACCACGATGTAGACGTTACGGCTTTTGGGTATGAAATAGGTCAGCAAGCACAAATGCCTCCTGCCTTTATTGCTAACACACAATGGACAGAAAGACTAAAACAAGTAGCCGAACGATACAGCCATACACTTCACTACGGACAAGTAGTAAGTGGAGACTCTTTCATTTCCTCGCCCACCCGACTACAAGAAATTGCTAATACCTTCCCTAAAGCAAAAGCCGTAGAAATGGAAGCAGCAGCTATTGCTCAAACCTGCTACTTATTAAACATTCCATTTGTAATGCTTCGCGCTATTTCTGATAAGGCAGGCGAAGGGAATGCGGTATCATATGAGACTTTTGTAGTAGAGGCAGGCAAACTGTCTGCAACTATTATAAAAGCATTCTTAGCCTCTATCTCTGAAACATAGGGAAAGTACACATATAACAAATAAGGGACTGAATTATATAATTCAATCCCTTATTTTTTTATACTTATAGAAATATTCCTATTTTAAAAATTGACGTACTTCTTCTTTTAAATGGCTTAGTGCATTAGCCGAAGGAGTGGCTTTCTCTACAAACTCTTTAAATATAGCTTCTACCATAGCTTGTGAGTCTTTTACCTCTTCGGTTAGGGCTACTTTACGGATTATTTGAATAGTAGCCATTTTAGCAGTACGAATAATATTCCATAGCTTTTCACTGAGGTATATTTGTTGTGCTAAGTTATGTTCAAATTCTTCATCAATAGAGTTTACAAGCAATGCTTCATACTCTTTCTTAGAAAAGTTATGAGGAGGAATGCGCAGAAATAGTTGTTGAGGAGACATTCGCTCTAAAAAAAGTGTCATTCGCTCGTATGCTTGTAAGCGGATAGGCATTGTATACTTTTGGTTTTCTTTATGAAGAAGAAACAATCGCTTTTTATCTTCATTTTCAATATGTATTCTAAAAAAATAAAAGGCTACCGCTCCTACAATAAGAGCCGGAACGCAATACATAATAAAGGTAATAATCTGGTCAGACATAAATAATTAAGATTCTTTTGATAATAATATTTTTTCTAAGTTTGGACTGAAAATATCTTCAAAAGCCGATATAATACGTCCGTTTTTATCTATAATTACTGATTTGTTAATATTATTAATTAAAAACTTTTGCGACAAATCTATGAAATTGATAGAGTGATATTGGTCAGTCCAATCGGTATTTGAGATTTGTTTGCGCCATTGAGTTTTATCCTGCCCTATATCAATACCTACAAACTTTACATTGGGGAATAGCTTCTTTAACTGACTCACTCTTCCGAAGATAAGTTTAGAAAGCTCTTTCTGATTGACCGACCAAAAGTAATAAATAGTTACCTCCGGCTGTTGTATTTCCGAAAACTTAGTAGGTTCACCGTTTGCATTAATCAAATCAAAATCGGGAGGAATTCTTCCCGCTTGTAGTGCTATTACATTTCTAAATACCTTATCTAATTCGGCTTTATACTTATTATCTTTGTTATACTTAGCAAATTTATCGAAGTAATCTTTATACTCGGTGTGCTCTTGGATATTAAAAATATAAGCATAAGCTGCATTTCGGTATAGGTTATCTCTCAAACTTCCATTGGTAAAAAGACTATCGATGATTTTAATCTTTTGCAAATGGAAACCTAATTCCCTACTTACATCTACCAAAGTGTGAGTATCATAGGTGTATTGAGTAAAAGCCAGATTATTGACATACATTACCATATACCTATAATAGGGGCGAAAATACTCTAAAAAGCTATCGTTATAATTAATTTGTTTACGATAGTCGTAAAAGTTATAGGGCAGTAAATCTACGATTGAAATGTTGTTCTTATTTTGATAAACAAAAGGATATATCTCCATTTCCTTATAGATAGGAAAAGTAGCGCTTACTAAGGCTAAATCTTTTGCTTTCTCGGTGAGCTGAGGATTTAGTTTGAGAAAATCATCATACTCCCGTTTTCTTTCTTGATATAAGGA
The DNA here is from genome assembly GCF_000318255.2 of Capnocytophaga sp. oral taxon 380 str. F0488. Lineage (NCBI taxonomy): Bacteria > Pseudomonadati > Bacteroidota > Flavobacteriia > Flavobacteriales > Flavobacteriaceae > Capnocytophaga > Capnocytophaga sp. oral taxon 380. The sequence continues at coordinate 25,136 of NZ_KB291181.1, read as the reverse complement.
ATCACTTTTGTTTTTGTACTGCATAGGTGGTAAAGAATGAAACTTCCTAAAAACTTCTTCTTGCGCATCTGATATCTTAGATTGTGAGAGTAAGAAGTTATTAATAGCAGAGCCTTTACCCGAGAATGAAATACTTTCTTCAAAACTGAGTGCATTGGCATACACTACCACACTGTCCTTAGGTTCTACATACACATATTGATACTTACCATCTGTTTCAAAGTTAAACAACTCTCCTTCGGTTATATTTAGGTTAAACAGGAAAGTTTTATTCTTATCTAAATAAGCAGTATCTATAGGAGTATCATTGCTGTATAGAACAACAAAAGAGTCCTTTGCATTAGGGAAAAAGCCACTTATTATAGTAGGCTCATTACGCTTACCCTTGCAAGCGATTAAAGTGCTTAAAAGCACCCATAATATTAGCCGATTCATCTTCATCACCAATAAGCATTCAACTATTTGGGGGCAAAAGTATAACATTATCTAAACACGGTGAGTTAAGAATATGTTAAAAATATACCCACTACTAAATATTAACATTTATTAGTAATTCGCTGTTTGAATTAGCCTCTCATTGATAGCAAATTAGCTTTCTTTCTCCTTGCTCACTTCAAAGAGGAATTTCTTTTCTTGGTCGGTTAAACTTGCATAACCACTGGCACTGATTTTCTCTAACAGTTGATTGACCTGATGTGCTCGTATCTGTTGTTCTTCTGAAACGACTTTCTTCTCTTTTTTAGGGGATTCTTCTTGGGGCGTTTTTGCTTTTTTAGGAATACGAAAACTGTACTTTGAAGTAAGTCCTGCGAATATCCCTCCTAAAATACCTCCGAAGTGGGCTATCTTACCTCCTGTGTTTACTGATATATTCAGTATATCGAAAAGTATAAAAGCCAATATAACGTACAGCAATTTTATTTTAAAGGTAAAAATATACACATTATAAGAGGGAAACAGGGTTACCACAAAGGCTAAGGCTCCCATAACAGCAGCTGAAGCTCCTAAGAGCATCGTATTATCAGTGAAGGAGGGGAAGAAGTAACCTATGGTTAGAAAAGTGATTCCGCCACCTATAATCCCAAAGCTATACGCTTTTACAAATTGTTTTCCGTTAAAGAGATTGAAGAAAATATGCCCCGTGAAAAATAATAGGAGCATATTCCAAAACAGGTGTTGAATACTTACGTGATAGAAAGCATAAGAAATAAGCGTCCAAGGTTGTTTTAAAAACAGAGGTAACGATTGAGGCATACATAGCCACTGATTAAGCTGCTCTTGTGTTACTTTGTTAGTATACACTACAAGTTTGCTTATACCCAATAGCAATGTACATACCACAATTACGCTATTAGCTGTGTTTAATTTTCCTGACATTGACGTAATATTAATGAAGCTGTTTTTTCGCTTGCTCCTTCTCCGCCTAACCTTTCTCTCAACAAAACATAATCTTTAAACACTTCGTAACGGTGCCTATAAGTAGTGAGCTTGTTAAGCTCAGCTTCTAAATTCTTTTTAGTAAGGTCACCTTGAATAAGCTCAGTAACCACAGGCTTATCCATAATGAGGTTTACTAATGAAATGTACTTGAGCTTGATAATGCGTTTGGCTATATGATAGGAAATCCAATTGCCTTTGTAGCACACCACTTCGGGGACGTTGAGCAAGGCGGTTTCTAAGGTTGCCGTACCACTAGTTACAAGCGCTGCATAAGACACCGAGAGCAAATCATAAGTTTTACCGCTTACAAAATGCACGTTTTCTTCTTTGATAAAACGTTTATAGAAGTGATAATCAATTGAGGGGGCTCCTGCTATTACGAACTGATACTGATGAAAATCATCGACTATAGAGAGCATTATTTTTAGCATCTTGGCTATTTCCTGCTTTCTACTACCTGGTAAGAGTGCTATAATAGGGCGCACATCTAAGTTATTTTCCTTTTTAAAAGTCTGCTCATCTACTTCTTTGCGCTGTGCAATAGCATCGAGCAAAGGATGACCAACAAAGTGCACGCGGTATTGGTGTTCTCTTTCGTAGAAATCTTTTTCAAACGGGAGTATGACGTACATAAAATCTACATCGCGTTTGATTGCTTTTATGCGGTTCTCTTTCCAAGCCCATATTTGTGGTGAGATGTAGTAATGAGTAGGGATATGTTGTTGTTTAGCCCATTGGGCAATGCGCATATTAAAACCGGGATAGTCTATAAAAATAAGAACATCGGGGTTAAACTGGGTGATATCTTTCTTACAGAAATCGATATTGCGCAAGATGGTGCGCAGGTTCGTAATCACTTCCCAGAAGCCCATAAAAGCGAGGTCTCGGTAATGCTTTACTTGTGTACCTGCCACCTGTTGCATTTGGTCGCCCCCCCAAAAGCGGAATTCGGCTTTTGGGTCTTTTTCTAATAGGGCTTTCATTAGGTTAGCACCGTGCAAATCACCAGAAGCCTCGCCTGCTATAATATAATACTTCATTTTTCTGCGGTTTGAAAGTTTAATACATCATTAGTTTTTAATAGCGGTATTGTTTAGATACGCTGTGATGGCAGCGTGGTAAACTGATGAGGTGCCTTTTTTGACCTTAGGTAATACTTCATAGGAAGCCCTGAGCTGTGGGTCTTTAAGGACGAGCTGGGCATAACGCACGGCTTCTTGGAACTTAGTGCGACAGCCTAATTGAGCTTCGGAAGCTGGCACGCGGGACTTAGAAGGGGCTTTACAGACTACTGTTTGTCCTTTAACTTTTCGGAAAACGAACGTTTTACCAATCATACCAGAGAGTCCATTTAAAATAACATTTCGACTTCTTGCCATAATACAAATTGTTTTTTGGAATTAATAGTGCAAAGGTATGGCAAATTTTTGGTATATCAAAATTGGTGTGAGCCACACAAACGGGTATAATTAGTAAATTAGCAAATTTGAGAATTAGCAAATGGGGACGGAAGAATAAAATAATGTAGATGAAAGGCTTATTTAATAGTTAATGATTAATGATTAATGGTTAATTTGGGAGAAGCTTATAGAAAGCTTATATGAAAGACGGTGCGAGCCGCACGGGTAGATAAAGAAAAGACGAACAAAAGACGAACAAAAGACGAACAATGAACGAACAAAAACGAATAAATGACAAAGAAAAGACAAAGAAAAGACGAACAAAAGACGAACAAAAGACGAACAATGAACGAACGAATGACGAACAAAGAACGAACAAAAGACGAACAAAAGACGAAGGAATGACGAACAAAGAACGAAGGAAAAGTGGGGGTAAGTTAAAGCTAAGATAG
>NZ_KB291181.1:0-21824 GCF_000318255.2 Capnocytophaga sp. oral taxon 380 str. F0488 | reverse complement strand
AGGAAAAGTGGGGGTAAGTTAAAGCTAAGATAGAGATAAAAAGAGGGTGATTAGTAGATTTCAACTTTACTAAAATTTGAAACTTTGGCAGAGTTCGTTTTGGAAAGAGGGGGTAAACCGCACGGGCAAATAAAGAATAAGGGTAGGAAAGTTGCTTTTGAAAGGATAAAAAAAGGGTGATTAGAGAATTGTAAAAAAGGTTATATATTACTGAAAATCAATAGATATTATATATGAGTAAAAAAGATTTTCGATATTAGTGAATTTATACATTATTTTTTCTTATTTTTGCCGTTCTAAACAAACTCATCATTATGATAGACGCACACAAATTATCTATTGGTTTACTACTACCTATTGAAGCATACGAAGGGGCTATTCCTAAGATGGAAAACCAAGTACAACTCATTCAGCGAGCTGAAATGTTAGGCTTTAATGCTGTGTGGGTGCGCGACATTCCTCTATACACTCCTGATTTTAACGAAGTAGGACAAATGTTTGACCCGTGGATATATTTGGCACACATTGCTACTCTTACCCAAAGTATTAAGTTTGGCTTTGCGAGTGTAATACTACCACTGCGTCACCCTTTACACGTAGCGAAGGCTTCGGCGAGTCTTGACGTGCTATTTCCGAAGCGTTTTATGATGGGAGTTGCTTCTGGTGACCGACCTGTAGAATATCCTGCTTTTAATGAACTTTATGAATCACGGAGTACTCGTGTATTGGAGCATATGGCTATGTTACGCGACTTGTGGAGCAAAGAGTTCCCTACCTACAACAATGAGTATGGTACCCTAATGGAAAAAATGGGTGATGTAGTGCCTAAGCCCTTGCATAAAAATATACCAATGTATGCTACAGGGCACATAGGAGGGGTGAATTTGGAATGGATTGCGAAAAACTCGGACGGGTGGATTTACTACCCCAGAGATTTTGCTTTTACAAAGAAGGTAATACAAGACTGGCACAAAGCTCTTAAACAAGAAGGAGAACCCTCTAAACCTTATATTCAACCTGTGTATATTGACCTAAAAGATGACCCTGATTTTGAACCAGAGAAAATGGACTTAGGTTTCCGTTTAGGACGTAACTATTTATTGGATATGTTCTTAGAACTCGGGAAAATAGGGGTTAACCATATTATGCTCGTACTAAAATACTGCTCTCGCCCTGCAAGTGAAGTGCTTGAAGAAATAGGAAAAGAAGTATTGCCACACTTGAAATAAACGCAAATTATGACCATTACTCAATACCAATATGTGTTGGCTGTAGCGAAGTACAAGAACTTTACTACCGCTGCTGAACACAGTTTTGTTACCCAGCCTACCTTGAGTATGCAAGTGCAGAAATTGGAGGAAGAATTGGGGGTTACTATTTTTGACAGGAGCAAAAAGCCTTTACAGGTTACTGAAATAGGAGAACAAATCGTTAAACAAGCCCAAGTAATTGTAAATGAAGCGGGGAGAATGAACGATATAGTAGCGCAACAAAAGGGGTATATAGGAGGTGAGTTTCGCGTGGGGATTATCCCTACCGTCTCCCCTACTCTACTACCTATGTTTCTCGCTAATTTCATCAATAAATACCCTAAGGTATGCCTAAAAATTGAGGAGCAAACTACTGAAAACATCTTGAAAAAGATAGAGGACGGGAGTTATGATGCAGGAATTTTGGCAACCCCTCTGCACAATCCGTCGATAGTAGAAAGACCATTATACTATGAGCCTTTTGTAGCTTATATTCCACAAAATCACCGTTTGCAAAACTCTAAGACTATCTATTCTGAGGATTTGGATATCAACGATATATTGATGCTTGAAGACGGGCATTGTTTTAAGGACAGTGTACTGAATATCTGCAACCAAGATGTGATAGACTCAAAAGAGCACTTCCAACTAAAAAGCGGTAGTTTTGAAACCTTGGTGCGCTTGGCTAACGAGGGCTTAGGAATGACTTTGTTACCATATTTACACTCTTTGGAACTGAAAGAGGAAGAAAAGAAACGGATTCACTATTTTGCTGAGCCTTACCCTGCGCGCGAAATCAGCTTGGTATATCACAAAAACGAACTAAAAATGCAAATCATCAAAGCCTTACACGACACTATTGCAGGGGTTATACGAGGGGCTATTGTTTTCCAAAATGTAAAAATTATCAGCCCAACAAGAGAAAGGCACAGAATTTGATAAAGCTAAGAGCTAAGAATTGAAAGTTAGCTAAATTATTAAAAAACAATTTTAGAATGAAAAATATTTCAGCAGTATTATTTTTATTATTTATTTCATTTGCGTCTTGTAGTTTTACAAGTAAGAAATTTGACAATCCAGATAAAGACAAGGATAGAGTGCTTTTGGACATTGTACAACACGTACTGGAAAATGCGCATTTTAGTCCGATAAAAATGGACGATGCTTTCTCTAAGAAAGTATTTGACAGTTATTTGAATAATATTGATGGGCAGAAGCGTTATTTTCTACAATCGGATATCAACGAGTTTAAAAAGTACGAAAACCGTTTGGACGACGATTTGAAAAACGGAGAAATTGCATTCTTCAATCTTTCTTACGAACGCCTCAAACAACGTATGAAAGAAGCAGAAGCAATTACCAAAGCTATCTTTGCTAAACCTATCAACCTGAATACCAATGAAACGATTAATACCGACTATGAGAAGTTGCCTTTTGTAAAGAACAAAGCTGAGTTACAAAACCGCTGGAAACAAGTGATTATTTTCACTACACTTTCCACTTATATCACTAAACAAAAGGAAGAAGCGAGCAAGAAAGAAAAGGACGCTAAATATCAGCCTAAAACCAATGAGGTGCTCAAAAAAGAATCGATAGAAGCTACTCAAAAGACATTGGCTGATATGTTCAGTATGTACAACGACATCACTCGTGAAGAGTGGTTCAGTATGTTTGTGAACGCTATTACTGAGACTTTCGACCCCCACTCCAACTATATGGCACCAGACATCAAAGAAGGTTTCGACCGAGATATGTCGGGTAAGTTTGAAGGTATAGGGGCACAATTACAAAAGAAGACTGATGGAATTGCTATTACCAATGTGATTTTGGGAGGGCCAGTATGGAAAGGTAAACTCCTTGAAGTAGGCGACCAAATCCTAAAAGTAGCACAAGGAGCCGGTGAGCCCGTAGATGTAGTAGGAATGCGTTTAGACGATGCGGTAAAACTTATTAAAGGGCCTAAGGGCACTGAAGTACGCCTTACCGTAAAACGCGTAGACGGCACAATAGAAGTAGTGTCTATCATTCGCGATGTGGTAGAGATTGAAGAAACTTATGCCAAATCGGCAGTGATAACTGCTAATGGTAAACGCTATGGACTTATCAACTTACCTAAATTCTATATCGATTTTGAAGATGTAAACCAACGCAATGCTGCAACTGATGTGGCTCTTGAAATAGAAAAACTCAAAAAAGAAAATATAGACGGGCTTATTGTAGATTTACGTACCAATGGAGGGGGCTCCTTAAAAACAGTAGTGGATATAGGAGGTTTATTTATTCCTAAGGGGCCTATCGTACAGGTAAAATCGTCACGCGGAAGTCGTGATGTGCTCTCTGACAACGACCCTAAGACACAATGGGACGGTTCGCTGGTAATCCTTACCAATGAGCTTTCGGCATCAGCCTCAGAGATTTTGGCAGCGGCTATGCAAGACTACAAACGCGCTATCATCATAGGTGGTAAGCAAACCTTTGGTAAAGGTACTGTACAAAGTTTTGTAGACCTTAATAGTTTCTTGCGCCAAAACAATTACGGCGACCTTGGTGCTATAAAAATTACTATTCAGAAGTTCTATCGTATCAACGGAGGGTCTACCCAGCTAAAAGGTGTAGAAAGCGATATCGTAGTGCCTGATAAATACAAATATATTGACATAGGCGAACGCGATATGCCCAACGCTATGCCTTGGGATAAAATAGAGCCTGCTAAGTACACTCCTTGGACTAACAATGCTAACTTTGATAAGGCAATAGAAAACAGCAAAAAACGCATCAGTGAAAATCAATACTTAAAGCTGATTGACGAAAATGCTCGATGGATAAAACAACAACAGAAAGACAATGTTTTCCCTCTCAACTACGAGGCTTACAAAAAAGTAATTGAGAAAAACGAAGAACAATCTAAAAAGTTCAAAGCAATTAACGATTACAAATCTAACTTGAAATTCACTTCAGTAGCTTCTGATGAGGCTAAAATTAAAAACAGTGAAGACTTGAAATTACGTCGTGATCGTTGGCACGAAAGTCTTGAAAAAGATGTGTATATAGATGAAGCTGTGAAAGTATTGGAAGATTTGAACAAATAAGACAATAAGTAATACATTATAAAAACATTGGCAGAGCGAGGAGCTTTGCCAATGTTTTTATTTTGGGATATGGGAAATTTGTTATACCTTTGCACTACATTTTGTCTGTTACCTAAATAGAAATGCGTTTTAAGATACTTAGTTATATGTAGAAATAAAAACCACCGCCACCACTACAAAAGAAAAAAACAGACCATAGATAATAGACTATAAAAATATAATGAAACAACGACTGATATTTATCGATGTAATACGTGCTTATGCCATCTGTATGATGTTACAAGGGCATTTTATTACCGCTTTACTTGCTGAACCATACTGTGACGAAAGTAACCCTTACTATCATATTTGGCATTATTTCACAGGTATTACCGCACCTGTATTCCTTACCATTTCAGGCTTTATCTTTACCTATTTGCTCATTCGAGAAGGCGAACGCAGCGGTGTAGGACTCAAGAACCCACGTGTGAAGAAAGGAGCAAAACGCGGATTAATGCTTATAGCTGTGGCGTGTATTTTGCGGAAAAGCATCTATTTCGTAGATATTTTGCATTGTATAGGGTTAGCTCTCATCATAATGGTAGGACTCTACTTATTAGCTAGAAATCACGTGAGGCATTTCCTTCCTACAATGCTCATCGGCATTACTTTACTACTTTTCACCTTCAACGAGACCTATAACCAATATGAATACTCTTGGTTACCTCAAGTAGTAGCCAATTACTTTACTCCGAAATACGGTACTTTCTTTACCATTTTTCCGTGGTTAGGCTTTGTAACCTTAGGAGGCTTTATGGGATCGCTATTTTACTATTACAGAAACGCCAAACACTTATATACAGTATATACACTACTACTTATTGGCATCGGAGCCATTTTTCACTTCCAATATCACACATTTCACTTCTTATACAGCATTACAGGGTGGGGACACTTTGAAAGTTTAGCACGCAATGGCTTTCTTTTTTTGAGAATGGGTGACACTCTTTGGACATTTGCTGTATTTGTAATCTTACGAAATGTACTTACTGCCCATTTTTTACAACGTATAGGACAAAACACCCTTTCTATTTACATCATTCATAGTATTGCGCTCTATCACTTTATTCCATATTTCAACTTAGACCATTATCTTCATAAAAGCTTAAATCCTATCCAAGCTGTGATAGGTGCTATTGCCTTTGTGATAGGTATTTTAATTCTTTCATTCTATTATCACAAAGTCAGCAAATATATAAAAGAAAAATATTTAAACAAGAAAACCATTGAGAAATAAAATGGTAGCCATAGAAATCTTTACCAGCAAAAAGAAAATGTATGGAGCTCCTATCAGTATTGCAAGTTCCACAATGAAAATCAGTCATAAAGAACTTGTTTCGCTGCTTTTAGAAAGTTTAGCTACTTATAAATAAAGATAAAAATCAGTATAAATATACATTTAAAAACCTTACGTAAAATTTTATCTTCATTCGTTTGTCTTTATCTTTATCAGAAGAAAAGTAATGAGAAAAATAATCACTGATTTATAAGTCTTTACTTTTTTATTTACAAAAAATACAATAAAAAATTTGGAATATAATAGCAAATGCCCGTATATTTGCACTCGAAAAATTATTTATATCATTGTAATTGCGGGAGTAGCTCAGTTGGTAGAGCGTCAGCCTTCCAAGCTGAATGTCGCGAGTTCGAACCTCGTCTCCCGCTCTACAAAAAAAGCCTGATAACATATTGTTATCAGGCTTTTTTTGTTTATCATTTCTATTTTTATAAAATTATATGCTTCCTGAGCTTCATTGCTAACTCCCAAATAGCAATTCCTGCACTTACCGAAATATTCAGAGAATGTTTAGTACCATACTGTGGGATTTCTATCACCTCATCAGAAGCTGAAACCACTTCTTGTTCCACTCCTTTTACCTCGTTGCCAAAGATAATAGCATATTTTTGCTTTCCGTTAGGCTGAAAATCATTCAGCATTGTGGAATTTTCAGCTTGCTCAATGCTAATAATATAAACACCTTGCTCTTTTAGCTTTTCTACTGCCGAAAGTGTGTTTTCTACATATTCCCACGCCACACTATCAGTCGCACCCAAAGCTGTTTTGTGAATCTCTTTGTTTGGGGGAGTGGCGGTAATCCCACAGAGGTATATCTTTTCAATTAAAAAAGCATCGCAAGTGCGAAAAACAGAACCTATATTGTTCAAACTTCTCACATTATCCAAAATTACTATTAAAGGTGTCTTTTCTGCCTTCTTAAATTGCTCAATATCCAACCTATTGAGCTCACTATTTGCTAATTTTCGCATATTAGAGTCTGTTTACTTTATCTACTCCTTTAATGTTCTTAATATCTTGCATCAATTTCTTTAAAGTAGCATTATTATTGATAGAAATAGAGACTTTCCCGCTGAATACATTGCCTTCGGTATCAATATTAATGTTGGTAAGCTTTACAAATTTGCTGTCCAAAATCACTTTTGAGATATCGCTGATGAGTCCATCGCGGTCAATACCACTAATTTTAAGACTCACTTTGAAATCTCTTTCATCAGATTTTACCCATTTGGCTTGAATGATACGATAAGCGTAATTCGATTGCATCGAAATAGCATTCGGGCAAGTTTTTTTGTGTACTTTCACCCCTTCGTTGATAGTAACGAATCCAAAAATGGGATCACCAGGGATAGGATTGCAACATTTTGAAAAAGTATAGTCTAATGATTCTTCTTCTTTGCCAAACACAATGCTATCATAGTGAACGTTGGGCGAATAAATGGGTTCGTCAGTAGGTTTTTTTACTGCTTTATTTTTGAATAAGCCAAAGAAAGACGTACGATGCGATACAAAGTCTTTCAGCATTTGGTTGCTGATTTCTCCCGTGCCTGCTTGATAGTAAATATCTAAGCTCGTCTTTGTTTTGAAGTAACTCACCATCTCATTCATCACTTCTTCGTTGAGAGTAATCTTCAATTGTTTTAATTTTCGTACTAAAATCTCTTTTCCTTCGGCGGCAACGGTTTTTGTCTCTTCTTTTAAAGCATTTTTTATCTTACTACGAGCTTTCGCTGTGGTGGCATAGTTGAGCCAGTTTTTAGTAGGTTTTACATTTTCGGCAGTGATGATTTCCACCGTTTCACCACTCTTTAACACATAGTTTAAGGGCACTAATTTATTGTTTACTTTAGCTCCCCGCGTTTTTAAGCCCACTCCTGTATGGATATAAAAAGCAAAATCTAAGGGTGTTGCGCCTTTCGGGAGGGATTTTATCTCGCCATTAGGGGTAAAGACGAAAATCTCTTTGGAATACAAGTTGAGTTTAAAGTCTTCTACAAAGTCCACCGCATTTGCCTCGCTGTTTTCAAAGATTTCTTGCAACCTATTAAGCCACATTTCGATGCCTTCTTCTTTTTGGTCGCCGTGTTTATACTTAAAATGGGCTGCATAACCTTTTTCGGCGATTTCGTGCATACGTTCGCTGCGTATTTGCACCTCTACCCATTTGCCTTTTGGACCCATTACGGTAATGTGTAAGGCTTCATAACCTGTAGATTTGGGTGAGGAAATCCAATCGCGCAATCGGGTGGGATTGGGACGGAAGTGGTCGGTAACAATAGAGTATATTTTCCAAGCCAAAAACTTTTCTTCGGCTGGTTCACTTTTATAGATGATGCGAATCGCAAATTTATCGTAAACTTCTTCAAAACTCACGCCTTGCGATTCCATTTTTCTGTAAATAGAATAGATTGATTTGGGTCGCCCTTTGATGGAATAATCAATTTTTTGTTGCGTCAAAGAAGTTTCTACGATTTTGGTAAACGCCTCAATGTATTCCTGTTGTTCTTCTTTGGATTCCTCCATTTTGTTTAGGATACTATTGTAGCGCTCGGGGTCAGTGTATTTAAGGGCGAGGTCTTCTAATTCTGTTTTGATGTTATACAAGCCAATGCGGTGAGCAATAGGTGCATAAATATAGAGTGTTTCCGAAGCTATTTTGGCTTGTTTGTATTCTGCCATCGAATCCATCGTTTGCATATTGTGGAGTCTGTCAGCAATTTTGATGAGAATCACACGCACATCGTCGTTCATCGTGAGGAGGAGCTTTCGGAAGTTCTCGGCTTGTAAAGAGATATCATTTTCACGGCTCATACTCGAAATTTTGGTAAGTCCTTCCACAATATGTGCTACAGTGTTACCAAAAAGCCGTTCCATATCTTCAATCGTATAGTCAGTATCTTCTACTACATCGTGTAACAAAGCCGACGCAATGGCTACGGCGTCTAATCCTATTTGTGAAGCAACAATTTTAGCTACGGCAATAGGGTGAAAAATGTAAGGTTCCCCACTTTTTCGGCGTTGGTTTTTGTGCGCATCAACAGCGGTGTCAAACGCCAAGCGAATGAGCTTTTTATCTTCATCACTCAGGGTTTGATAGCTGATACGCAAGAGTTCTTTATACTCGCGCGCAATGGCTTTGTTTTCTTCTTCTAAGTCGATGTTTGTTTCCATAGCAAAGAACAAAAGAGGATTTTCAAAAATCTATTTAATAGTAGCCGATAATTTGCGGAGTTTGATAGCCGTAAGGATTTTTTTGGTATACAACGGGAAGTCGGCACCGAAAAGCCAACCAAAATATCCTGGTTCTTCGTCAAAAATATCTTCTACACGTTTACCTTTGTGTTTTCCAAAGGTAAAGATTTCTTCGCCTTTGTCATTATAACCAATAAACCCAGCAAAGTCGGCTATTTGTTTGCGATAAGTAAACTCGCTGAGCTTTTTGATGTTGTTCTCTAAGTTGTCATAACGGTCGAGCTGGGCTTTGAGGATTTCATAAGTGGCATTAGTATCTGCCGAAGCCGTATGCGCATCAATAAGGTCTTTACCACAATAGAATTTATAGGCTGCCGAGAGGGTGCGCTGTTCCATTTTGTGAAAAATAGTTTGTACATCTACCGATACGCGGTTTCCCAAATCAAAATCTACTTCGGCACGCAACATTTCTTCGGCAAGCAAAGGAATATCAAAGCGGTCGGAATTGTAGCCAGCAAGGTCGGAATCTTTTATCATATTATGGATTTGCTTGGCAAGCTCTTTAAAAGTAGGCTCACCCGCAACGCGCTCATCGGTAATGCCGTGCACATCTGAGGCAGCTTTGGGGATAGGAATAGTAGGGTTTACCAACCACGTTTTGCTTTCTTTATTGCCATTGGGGTAGACTTTTAAGATAGATATTTCAACAATGCGGTCTTTGGTAATATCGATACCCGTAGTTTCAAGGTCAAAAAAACAAATAGGTTTTGATAGTTTTAATTCCACGATTTTAGTGAATAGTTAAAAGTTAAAAACAAATAGTTTAGAATAAAAAATTATGCTTCTTCTATTTCGGCAGAGAGTCCCGCATCAAGAAGCGCAGTGCAGAGCGGTTTTAGAAAATCATAACTTCCTGATTTTACATCGCATTTCCCTTTGAAATGCACAATAATAGCGCATTGCTCGGCTTGCTCAAAGGTGTGATGGCATACCTCTACTAAAGTATCGATAACGTGGTCGAAAGTATTGACATCATCATTGTATAAAATGAGATGACATTCATCTTCCAAAAGTTCCGTTACATCACCTTCGGCAAAAGTTTCTTCTTGATAATTATTTCGTAACATAATTTGTTTTTATGATGATACAAAAGTACAGCAAATAAATGAATTGTGCAAATGCTTAACCAATATAATAAAATTTTAGTAAAGGTTATAAACTCAAAAACGCCAAAAGAAAGTGTTTCCTTTTAGCATTTTATCTTTTTCTCGTCATAGCATTACTATCAGATATGATACATTTATTATTATTTGAATCTATATACTTTTTAATTATAAATCGTTCTATTATCTTCTATAATCAAAAATATTGCTCCTGTAAGCTATTTTTTAGCATAAAAAAGCTTTTTTATACTACTCTATCAATTACATTGGTATTGGAGAGTATAACTAAAAGGTCGTCTTTGTTAAGTTTGACATTCGGGTCGGGGGTTACGTTCATTTTGCCATCGGAATGCTTTACTGCCAAAATATTTATCTCATACTTATGTCTCAAATTGAGTTCCATCAACGATTTTCCTATATAACTCTTGGGTACTTTTACTTCATAGATAAAATAATCTTCAGCAAACTTAAAATATTCTATAATAGTGGGTCGCAAAACGGAATAGGCTACTTTTTCGCCCATTAATTCCTCTGGAAATACTACTTGTGTAGCGCCTATTTTGTATAAAACCTTTTCTTGTGTGTGGTTTACGGCTTTGCAAATGATATTTTTCAACCCCAATTCCTTTAATTGCAAGGTAATGAGAATACTCGCCTGAATATTATCGCCTACGCTCACAAAAGCAGTGTCGAAATCGTCTTTCACTACGTTTTTGAGAGCAATTTCATCGGTAGCGTCCAAAATCACAGCTTCATCGATGATATTTTCACTGAGAGCTTGCTTGATAACACTCTCACGAGAATCTATTGCTAGCACAGTAGCTTTGTTTTTATAGAGTGTTTTGGCTACCGATTTGCCAAACTCTCCTAATCCTATGACTAAAAAATTCTTCATAATCTATCCTATTAAAATATTTTCTTTTGGGTATTTGTAATTTCCTTCAGCACGTGGTCTCGATAAGGCGAGTGCAATGGTAAGCGGTCCTACCCTGCCTAAAAACATTGTAAATATCAAAATAAATTTTGAACTATTGCCTAATTGTGAGGTAATTCCGGTAGAAAGTCCGCAAGTGCTGAATGCCGAAATGAGTTCGAAAGCTATTTTTGTAAATTCTAAATCGGGTTCTAAGGCTGTGAGTATTACAATCATTGTAAGCACATACATCATCGCAATAAACACGAGTGCTGAGGCTTTATTAAAGAGTTTCCAAGAGATGCGTCTCTTAGAAAATTCGATGTAGTTCTTATTGAGTAATGCTGTTTTAATACCGAGAAATAAAATGCCAATAGTAGTAGTTTTCACGCCAGAACCTGTGGAGTTTGGCGATGCCCCTATAAACATAAACGTTACGCAAAAAAGAATGGTGGCACTGCTTAAATGCTCCAACGGAATCGTATCGAAACCTGCTGTACGCAAACTTACAGAGTGAAAAAAGCTAATAAGCATCTGACCAAAGAAAGTTTTCCCATAAAGTGTGTAATAATTTTTATATTCTAAGGTAAAAAATAAGAGCGTACCTGTAACGAGCAATATTATTGTCATCAAAATTGAAAATTGTGAGTTAATATCGAGTCTTCGTCTCTTTTTTCGCAGGTATTCATAGGCTTGAATAATGGTTGTAAAGCCTAAACCACCAAAAATAACCAAAAAAGCGATGATAATATTCACAAAAGCATTGTAGGTATAACCTTCGAAACTATGAGGAAACAAAGAAACGCCCGCATTACAAAAAGCTGATACCGAGTGAAACACTGAAAAAAATAACGCTTTTCCGAAAGGAAAATCTTGGATGAAAGAAACAAACAAACACAGCGCTCCCGTAGCTTCAAAAAGCAGAGTAATGTACACCACACGCTTTGTTACGGCATAAATATCGTAACTTTTGTTGTGATTAAGTCCTTCGGCTACTATTTTTTTAGTATAAAAACCGATACGTTTAGCAATAAGCAACACCAAAACAGAGGAAATAGTAAGCACTCCCAATCCACCAAACTGAATAAGCACCAATAAAATAAGTTTTCCGTAAATAGTAAAGGTCGCTCCTATATCTATCACCGAAAGACCCGTAACGGTAACCGCCGAAGTAGCTGTAAAAAGCGCTTCGAGGAAAGAAATATCTTTCTGAGGCGTATGTGCAAAAGGCATCATCAAAAGCAAAGCACCTACGACTATTAAGCCGATAAACGAAAGCATTATGAGGTTATATGGTGATATTTTTTTTAACATTGGATTCAATTTTTATTGTTTATCCATCTGAATGGTACGAATAGGGAAAGGTATATTTATATTATGTGCATCAAAACACTTCTTGATAGCCATTATAGCTTCTGATTTATACAAAAAAGACTCAGAAAGTTTCTTGGAAGGAATAGTAAAATACACAATAAAATTGATAGAACTATCAGCGAACTCAGTATAATAAAAAGAAATGGTAGTGTCAAGCTCTTTTTGTTTCATCATCTGCCGAATGGTAGTTTCAGTAAGCATTTTCACCTGCTCCAAATCCGATTCATAACCTACACCACAAGTAACTAATACATTGGCAGTATCACTTTCAGAATAATTTTTCATAGGATTATCAACTATAAGCTTATTGGGTATCGACACATAGTTTCCGTCAGCCATTTTAAGCTTGATAGTACGCAAATTTATATCTTCAATAGTACCTGTATAGCCCATAGTTTCAATTTGATGTCCTATGCGAATGCTCTTACTAAAAGATAAGGTAATGCCTGAAAAAGTATTGCTAAGCGTGCCTTGTAAAGCCAAACCGATAGCTAAACCTGCTACTCCTGCCCCTGCCAAAATGGTTTTGAACATATTTTCGAGGTCTAAAATATTTAGCGAAAACATAAAGAAGGTAATAACTACCAACACAGAAATAATATTGCCAAGCATTATGCGTGAAGAAGGTTTTACACCACGCTTTTCTAAGATACGAATGGCTATTTTTTTGATAAGTCTAGAAAGATAAAAACCTAAAATAAAAACTAATAAAGCTATAACGATATTAGGTGTTTTATCGATGAAGAGTTGAATCCATAGATGTATTTTTTTAGTGAATACTTCTATAATGTTAATGTAATCATTTACTATTCCTTTTTCCATTGAGTCTAATGAGTTTATTTTATCAGTTGGCAAAAGTACAAAATATATTATTGATGAACACTTTTTTGCTATTTATTACATAAATGAGGCTGTCTAATCTTTTCAGACAGCCTCATTTATGGAAGTTATATTCGTTTATTAACGTGAATAATTAGGAGCTTCTTTGGTGATAGTAATATTATGGGGGTGGCTTTCGGTAATTCCGCTTGCAGTGATGCGCACAAAGCGACTCACGGCTTGCAACGTTTCGATATCCTTGGCACCACAGTATCCCATACCTGCGCGCAAGCCTCCGATGAATTGATGCATACTTTCTTGTAGTTCGCCTTTGTATGCCACGCGCCCTACAATGCCTTCAGGCACAAGTTTTTTGATATCGTCTTCAACATCTTGGAAATAGCGGTCTTTACTACCTTGGTTCATCGCTTCTACCGAACCCATACCGCGATAAGATTTGTATTTTCTGCCTTCAAAAATGATAGTTTCCCCCGGTGATTCCTTAGTGCCAGCAAGCAGAGAGCCAAGCATCACACTATTGGCACCTGCGGCGATGGCTTTTACGATATCGCCGGTATAGCGAATGCCCCCGTCGGCAATCACAGGAATTCCTTTGCCTTTAAGAGCGTTTGCAACGTTCATCACCGCTGATAATTGAGGATAACCCACGCCTGCCACCACTCTGGTAGTACATATAGAGCCTGGACCTATGCCTACTTTCACTGCATCGGCGCCATTTTCGGCTAAATAAAGGGCAGCCTCGGCAGTGGCAATGTTTCCTACCACTACTTCTAAGTCGGTAAACTTGCTTTTTACGGCATTAAGAGCGTTCACTACGCCTTTTGTATGTCCGTGAGCTGTATCGATAACTACGGCATCAACTCCTGCTTGTACAAGAGCTTCGGCGCGGTCTACCACATCGGCAGTAACGCCTAAGGCTGCTGCTACGCGCAAGCGTCCTAAGCTATCTTTGTTAGAAATAGATTTTTCTTGCAAATTGGCAATGTCTCGGAAGGTAATAAGACCTACTAATTTGTAGTTTTTATCTACTACGGGGAGTTTTTCTACCTTACTGCGTTGTAAAATACCCTCAGCTTCCTTCATAGAAGTGCCTTCGTTGGCAATCACGAGATTTTTAGAGGTCATTACTTCGGTTATCGGGCGATTATTATCGTGTTCAAAGCGTAAATCGCGGTTAGTTACAATGCCTTTTAAGATTCCGCCGGTATCAACAATGGGGATACCGCCAATATTGTTTTCTTTCATACAGCGTTTTGCATCACTCACCTTGCTGTTTAAGGGAAGCGTAACAGGGTCGATAATCATACCGCTTTCGGCACGTTTTACTTTGCGTATTTGTTTGGCTTGCTCCTCAATAGTCATATTTTTATGGAGTACCCCTATGCCTCCTTCACGTGCCATAGCGATAGCCATAGCAGCTTCGGTTACAGTGTCCATAGCCGCTGAGATAATAGGCACATTCAGGGTGATGTTACGGGTAAAACGTGAGGTTATCGATACTTCACGAGGTAATATCTCAGAATAATTAGGGATAAGAAGGACATCATCATAGGTAAATCCTTCATTAATAATTTTATCTTGGAAATTCATTTTAAAAAAGAGAATTTAGTTGCGTGCAAATGTACTTCTTTTTTTATATACGAAGCAAATTTTTCGAGTATTTTAAATCAAACAAATAGAGACGATACTCTTTATATCGTCTCTATTAAGGTTATAAATTCTTTTGCTTTACTTGATAAACTCTTTGATAGGCACTTTTTGAAAATACAAATCTCCATCACCTTCGTAAAGAATACCTATATATTTCTTGTCTATTACAGTAAGACAAGAATAGCCCATAGCTGCTTGCTCATACAACAATACTGAAGGTAGTTTATCCCAAGTATTACCTTCATCATCACTAACTTTGATAGTCATATTTACTCTGTTCTTTGCATCATTAGGATTAGAGAAGAATAAATACAGTTTTCCCTTTTTGTCCTTATATGAGATAATACTTGCCATACAATTGGGCTCGGTGAGGGCAGTGCGAGAGGTGTTGTGCTCTATCCACGTTTTGCCCATATCGGCAGTAACGGCTACGGAACGACCGTGATAATTATCAGAGAGTTTATAGTTGGTGCGATTGCGGTCGTCACGCATATTGAGCATTAGTGCACCATCGGAGAGTTCCACCACTTGAGATTCAGTAGTGTGTGATTTGGCTCC
Organism: Capnocytophaga sp. oral taxon 380 str. F0488; assembly: GCF_000318255.2. Classification (NCBI taxonomy): domain Bacteria; kingdom Pseudomonadati; phylum Bacteroidota; class Flavobacteriia; order Flavobacteriales; family Flavobacteriaceae; genus Capnocytophaga; species Capnocytophaga sp. oral taxon 380. The sequence continues at coordinate 6,459 of NZ_KB291181.1, read as the reverse complement.
TGTTCCTACGTGCCACGTCTTGCCGTGGTCTTTGCTGTAAATAATAGTAGAATGAGGCACTTGGTCTTTATCCTTAAACTGACCTGCAAATACCAAAATACCATTACTCATCGAGATACCTCTTCCAGGTCCTTGGAAAAAGAGTCTCCATTCAGGATTTTTAATCTGAGAGGTGATATTGATAGGTTCACTCCACGTTTTGCCATCGTCTTCACTTTTTACTACTACTATTTGTCCTGTTTCCTCAGGAGTCATTCCACTTTTAGAGCCCCACCAACTCATTGTTTGAGGGTCTAAGCCGTGCTGCCACAAGCCTATCACCCAAATAGTATTGGTTTGCTCGTCTACCAAAACTGCAGGATCTCCTACCCCATTAAGGCGGTTAGGTTTTCCTCCCCATTCACCCATATCAATCACTTTTTTCATTGGCTCCCACGTTTGTCCGCCATCGGTACTGCGACTCATTCCCACATCGATATCTTCTTGCAAATCCTTGCAGTTGTTGTAACGATTGTCGTAAACGGCTATCAGCGTACCTTTATTAGTGGTTACAAGCCCTGGTATACGGTAGCATTCTATGCCGTCTTGTTTACGCTGACGAAGAGCAATAGCAAAACGTTGTCCTTCTTTTTTAACATTGTTGAGCGTGAATATAACCTCATTAGTGGTGAGTTTTATCTTTGATAAGTAGAGTTTTTGTAAGAGGTCTGGTTTTTGAGTAGTGCGGGCAGAAACCCAAACAAAAAGGCTATCATTAGTAGCTTTAAAATTTCCTTGTAGTTTGGTATTACAACTGAGATTTGAAATTTTAGCAAAAAGTGTTGCTTGTTCTCTTTTAGCGTTAGCACCTACATAAACAGAGAGTTCAGATAGATTGAGCTTTTTACTTTTAAACTGCAAAGAAATTTCTTTTACCTCTGTTCCTTGCTTTACAGGCAGTACAAATGAGGTAACAGGATTATCTTTATCAGTAGCCAAAGGCATTTGAACTTGAGTAAAAGTCATTCCTTTTTGGGCATAACCAAAGCTAAGGAAGAATAATGTAATGATGGTAAATAGTTGTTTCATTTGTTAATTTGTTAATTTAGAGATTGATTATTAATATTATAGACTTTGTCAAAGTCTTTAACTTTGACAAAGTTGTGATGTAAACTCATACAATATTATGCCTTTTTCACATATTGAGTAAGGATAACGATTTGTTGTCCATCAACTTTGCCTTCTATATATTCAGCGTTTTCGGGGTCGAGAGTGATTTTGCGCACAACAGTACCTTGTTTAGCTGTCATACTAGTGCCTTTTACTTTCAGGTCTTTGATAAGCACAACGTTATCACCATTAGCGAGTACTGCCCCATTGCTATCTTTGTGAATTACCTTTTCGCTCTCTTCTAAATGGTCGTCGGAAGCTTGGGCAAAAGCCAATTCTTCCTCATCTAAATACATCATATTTAGAAGGTCGAGCGACCAGCCTTCGTTTTTGAGTCGGTTGAGGAGACGCCACGCCATTATCTTTACAGGGCGGTGTTCGCTCCACATACTATCGTTGAGGCAACGCCAATGGTTGCTATCCATCGTTTCGGGATTTTGTATTTGACTAAGGCAAGTACCACACAGCAAAAGGCTATCATCTGTACTTTCGTTTCTAGCGGGAGGCACTGTATATACACTTAGGTTTTCAGTAGCTCCACAGAGTTCACAACAATTACCACTACGAGATTTTAGTTCTTGTAACATCTTAATTTAATTTGTCGATTTTCAATTAATTAATGTGCAAATATAAAAGTTTTTCTCTGAACTACACAAATTTATTCTTTTATTAATCTGTCTTTTTCTGAATTATCTACTTGTATTTCATTTGTTTTAGATTGATTATTACCAAACTTATAGATTACAGAAAAATGTACACTGCGATTATCGTTGAAGATTCTATTTTTAAATTTATAAGTGCTATAATCGACGCTATTCCTTGCTATTGTTGTGTTAAAAGGGTCGGTTAAGTAGATATTTAGATTCAATTTCTGTTGTAAGAACGATAAAGAAGCTCCTAACCGCATTAGGAAAGTGTTCTTAGAGACATACATTTCTTCAACTCCTTTGGTGTTGTACAGCATATTCAAAAACAGTTTATTAGTTTTATCCTTATTCAAGGTTATGGTGAAATTTGATAACAAAGTGCCGTGTATGCCTCTTAAATTCTTATCAGGCAAACTTTCCTCTGCCGATTTAGATTGTTGATAGGATACATTTGCACTACTATAGTTAGATATACAATTAGAAATCTCCCAATTATAAGCCAACTCAGAACCTAGACTATAAGTAGTTAATACATTCTTTGGTTGTGTTACTACTACATTGTTATTATTTTCAGTAGAAACTACAAAAGCCCAATTATCAGCTATTTTAGAACCATATAAAGAAAACGATAGATTTCCTTTATACACATAACCAAACTCTACATTGGTGGTGATGTTAGGCAATAAATCTGGATTGCCTATTTCGTAATTATTGGCGTCTTTGTAATTCCTAAAAGGATTCAAATCATATAAACTTGGTCTTGCAATTCGTTGGTTGAAAGAGAGAGCATAAGAATGATTATTATTTGGCTCATAAGAAAGTGATACGGTAGGGAACCAATTGTGATAACGTTTTTCATTGGTAATATTTTGGGTTATTAATGCTTCTTCCGTTTGGGTATGCTCATATCTTATACCAGCACTTAAAAAGAGTTTTTCAGTAAGATTGTGAGAGAGATTCAAATACATTGCCCATAAGTGTTCTTTGTATAGAAAATCATTGGATTTTGAAGTATCAAAAACATCTAATCCGGCTATTTTATTGTAGAATTTTACTCCGTTATCATTACTGAAATAAGTACCTTTACCACCTATTTCAATTTTTGTATCCAAAAGAGTTGTTTCTAAGTCAGTACCAAAAGCATTGATTTTGAAAGTATAGTCTACATTATTCTTATTTTCAAAAGAACTCTCTAATATTTGTCCATCTCCTCTGTAATTATTAGCTTTGAATACAGAACTGGAATTATTCGTATTTCTATTATGATTGAAATAAAACTTTAATTGGCTACCCAAAGTATCTAATTTGATATCTAAATAAGGAGAAAATGAGAGACCTTTATTATTACCCAAAGTATTAGTAGGCAATTGTTGAGTTTTTAATACACTTTGGGCATTATTATAGAATTTAACCTCAGAATGCCCGTAAGCATTGTTATCCCAGTTGCTGTAATTGAGGTAGAAACCCAAATTAATAGCTTTTACTAACTGATAGTCGGCATTGAGCTGATGACTTAATCCTTTGTCTATTCTCTCAGTATTTTCAACGGACTCTCTTTGCTCATCAGTGAAAAGTAGTTTGTTTTTATTCTCAAAATTCCTATTTTCATCACCATAAAACAAATTGTAATTGAGGATTAGTTTCTCGTTGGAATAATTGAGTGTTAAAGCGTTATTTACGCTTGCTTTGGTTCTGAGTATAGAAGTTGAAGAGATATTGGCATCAAAACCTGTATTTAGTTTTTTCTTTAGCTTGATATTAATAAGACCTGTATTTCCTGCTGCATCATACTTTGCTGATGGGTTAGTAATAATCTCTATTTTGTCGATATTCTCAGACCTCAATGTTTTTAAGTAATTCTTTAAATCATCACCTGAAATATTAAGCAGTCTATCGTCTATCATTACTAATACATTGCTTTTCCCGATAATTTTTAGTCCGTCGCTGGTGGGGTCAATTCGAGGAATGTTTTTGAGCAATTCATCACTACTGACTCCTGTAGAAAGTAGACTATTTTGTACATTATACACCAACCTATCCGACTTCTTTTCAATTAGTTGTTTCTTTGCTATGAGGGTTACTTCTGATAACTGATGTGCATTATTAACCATCAGCACCCCTAAGTCTGTATTTTCATTAAGTACTATTGTTTTTTGGTATAGTATTTCACCTAAATATCTTATCACAAGGGTAAAGTTTCCTTTCTTATTTACAGACAATGTAAAATCACCTTTATTTCCCGATAATTCACTTAGGAAAGGGTTCTTGTTTTCATATAAAATTACTTCAGCAAATTCAATAGGGAGCTGGTACATATCAGTGACTTTCCCTTTTATTGACTGAGAAAAGAGAGAATAACTGAATAAGAAAAAGGAATATAGAAGTAAAGGCTTCATAATAGTTTATCGTATATTCTCTGCAAAAATAAAGTTTTTCTCTGAACTACAAAAAAACTTTGCCAAAGGTCATAGCACGACAAGCTATTAAGACCTTTGGCAAAGTGTATGGTGTGTTTGATTTGCTAATTGACAAATTTACTAATTAGCTCATTTCCCAATTTCTCTTTACAAAGTCGGCAAGTTCTTTACCTTTGAGGAGACCTTGTGAAAGTCGTGCTAAATCAAAGGCTTGCTTGATAAGGCTTTCTTTTTGAACTTCGTCTTTAGAGTGGAGGATAGCATCGGCTAAAGGAGAATTGCTGTTTACCACTACGTGATACACTTCGGGGAAACCTCCCATAGCAAACATACCACCTCCTCCGGTAGCACTCATTTCCTTCATACGGCGCATAAACTCGGGTTGATTAATAACGAATGGCGTATCATCGCTGTCTAAGTCTTCTAACTGCACCATATAGCCTTCTTTGGGAATTACCTTTTCGATTTGAGCTTTCAGCGTGTTTTTCTCTTCGTCGGAAAGTTTGGCAATAATAGGTTCTTCTTTTTGTATCAGCTTAGCTACAGGAGCAGCATCTACACGGGTGAAAGTAAGTTTCTCATTATCACTTTCTAACTTCTGTATTAAGTGTGATACGATAGGGCTATCCAACAACAACACTTCGTAGCCTTTTTCTTTGGCTTGCTCAATAGCTGTGTATTGCTGTTCTTTATTTTGAGCATATAACACTACCAAAGTACCATTTTTGTCGGTTTGTTCAGCTTTTATTGCTTCTTTTAGTTCCGCCAAAGTGTAATACTTGCCATCGATAGTGGGGTACAACATAAAATCGGCTGCTTTTTCGTAGAATTTATCATCGGTAAGCATACCATATTCGAGCACTATCTTAATGTCGTTCCACTTGTTTTGGAAGTCGTCGCGATTATTAGTAAAGAGTGATTTCAGCTTATCAGCTACCTTACGAGTGATGTAATTGGCAATCTTCTTTACATTACCATCGGATTGGAGGTAAGAACGCGATACGTTTAGCGGAATATCTGGCGAATCTATCACCCCTTTGAGCATTGTTAAGAACTCAGGCACTATACCTTCGACGTTATCGGTAACAAATACTTGGTTTTGATACAACTGTATGCGGTCTTTCTGTAACTGCATATCGTTAGTAAGCTTAGGGAAATAGAGAATACCAGTAAGATGGAACGGATAATCTACGTTTAGATGAATATGGAATAGGGGTTCATCGAACTGCATTGGATAGAGTTCGTGATAGAATGCCTTATAATCCTCATCTTTCAAATCGGCTGGCTGTTTCGTCCAAGCAGGATTAGGGTTATTGATGATATTATCTACCGTTACATATTCCGTTTTATAGTCGTCAGGGGCATTTTCAGGACGAGGTAACGGCTCTTGTTTTGTACCAAATTTAATTGGGATAGGCATAAAGCGGTTGTACTTGCGCAATAACTCTTCGATACGGAAGTCTTCCAAAAACTCAGTAGAGTCATCGGCGATGTGCAAGATAATTTCAGTACCGCGTTCGGTGCGTAGGTCGGTTTCCTCTAAGGTAAATTCAGGACTACCGTCGCATACCCAGCGCACGGCTGGAGCATCGGTATAGGATTTGGTGATGATTTCCACTTGTTTGGCTACCATAAAAGCAGAGTAGAAGCCCAATCCAAAATGACCTATCACTCCGGCGTCTTTGGCAGTATCTTTATATTTCTCCAAAAACTCCTCAGCTCCTGAAAAGGCAATTTGGTTGATGTACTTTTCGACCTCTTCAGCCGTCATACCGATACCTTGGTCGATTATATGAAGGGTTTTATTGTCCTTATCGACCTTCACTTCGATGATAGGGTTCCCATATTCCACTTTTGCCTCGCCTATAGTAGTGAGGTGTTTCAGTTTAAGGGTTGCATCGGTAGCGTTGGAGATGAGTTCGCGCAAGAATATCTCGTGGTCGCTGTACAAGAATTTTTTAATAAGTGGAAAGATGTTTTCCACAGAGACGTTTATATTTCCTTTCATTTTTATTTAGTTAAGAAGTAAGAGATAAGAGGTAAGACTCGTTTCTCTTAATTTGTTATTTACTAGGGGGAACATAGCGAAAAGAGTACCAAAGTAGGAGAAGGTGACAAAATGGCAGGTACGAGGTCGTACGGTATTTTAATTAGCAAATTAAAAAATTGGAAAATTAGAAAATTAAAGAGAGTTTATAGAAAAGACGGTGCGAGACGAACAAAAGACGGTGCGAGCCGCACGGGCA
>NZ_KB291180.1:59186-65311 GCF_000318255.2 Capnocytophaga sp. oral taxon 380 str. F0488 | reverse complement strand
ATTTGCTAATTTTTCCTCGCCTGCCGTGCTACGGATGCCTGTGTGGCTCGCACCTTTGCCAAAGTTAATTGTACACTGTCTGTCGTACTACGACCTCGCATTTCTGAGTCTCTCCGAAATTCTCTAATTCCTATTAAAAAGCCGGTTCAATCCTAATATAATTTAACATCAGTTCGATATATACAATATTGATTTACAATTGCGTTTTCATTACTGTTCTGTGAAATTCCTTAGCTAAAGCTGAACCAATCTGTGGAACAATGATGTTTTACAAAAGAATCATCTGTGCTAAATCCGTGTAATCCGTGAGATCTGTGAGAGACTTTCAGGTAGCTTGCTACAACTTGTTTGATTTGTTGCAATTTGTTTAATTTCTCTCCCGAAGGCAGATTGAACTATTATTTTCTCTCTGCAACCACGGCATAATATCTATTCGTAAAATACCGCAATAGCGGACGTAAACCTAACTTCTTTACAGGGTGTGCCCATTTCTCTCTATAAATAATACGAAAGCCCGCTTTCTCTACCAGCATATCCAATTGCCAATCTTCAAACTCGTGATAATGACAGTCGCGAGGGTCAGACGTATTGCGGTAGGCTTTGGCAAACCAAAGGCGCAACGGCACAGTAATGAGTACCCTTTTAGTAGGGAGATTCTGCAAAACTGCCAAAGGGTTTACCAAGTGCTCTAAAATTTCCAAAGCCACTGTAAAATCAGCCTTAAAGGTTTGTAGGGTGTGTGATTCAAAATCCAAATCCTGCCCCGTAGTGTTAAGCACAGTATAGCCTTCTTGTTGCATTACTGCCGAAAAAGGATTCTCAACCCCCACATCGAGGATAGTGCTTCCCTGAGGGACATATTGTTTGAGAATACTCAAAGTTTTTTGATAGCGTTTTTTAGGAAATATCTTGTACATAATTTACATTGACAATTAACAAGGAAATGACACCTTTGAGCCACAAATTTCGCCAAAGTCTGTGTCGCCTCATCTTTTACCTTTTATTCACATACCCAGCTGTGAGCCCTCGCTGGCTTTACCTTTTACCTCTTACCTTTTACCTAATTCTAGTGTGCATCGAGCCAGTTATCCCCTACCCCTAAGTCTGCCACAAGGGGAACTGCAAGGTTAAAAGCGCTCTCCATCGCCTCTTTAATGAGAGGCTTAACAATATTGAGCTCTGTTTTAGGTACATCAAACACTAACTCATCGTGCACCTGCAAGAGCATACGGGTTTGAAGTTGTTGGCGAATCAACTCGTGCTGTATGCGTATCATCGCAATTTTGATGATATCCGCAGCCGAACCCTGTATCGGAGCATTCACAGCGTTGCGCTCAGCTGCTCCGCGCACTACTTGGTTACGAGAATGAATATCGGGTAGATAGCGACGCCTTCCCAATACGGTCTCTACATAGCCGTGTTCTTGAGCAAATTGTATTTGCTTACTGATATAGTTTCGCAGGTTGGGATACGTAGCGTAATAAGTGTCTATCAATTCCTTGCTCTCTGAACGACTCAAATTGGTTTGAGCCGAGAGCCCAAATGCCGATACACCATAGATAATCCCGAAGTTCACTGTCTTGGCGTGACTGCGCTGTTCGCGAGTTACCTCTTCCAAAGGCACGTGGAACACTTTGGCAGCTGTGGAACGGTGAATATCCTCATTGCGGAGGAATGAGTCAATCATATTATGTTCTTCGCTGAGGGCAGCGATGATGCGAAGCTCTATTTGCGAATAGTCGGCAGAGAGAAGCACATAATCAGGATTGCGTGCGATGAACGCCTTGCGCACCTGCTGACCGCGAGGAGTGCGGATAGGAATATTCTGCAAGTTAGGATTATTACTGCTCAATCTACCCGTCGCAGCTACCGTTTGCATATAGGTAGTGTGTACACGACCGGTGAGTTTGTCCACCTCCAAAGGCAAGGCATCTACATAAGTAGATTTCAGCTTCTGTACTTGTCTCCATTCAAGTATATCGGCTACTATCTTATGCTTAGAAGCAAAGGGGGCTAATACTTCTTCGGAAGTAGCATACTGACCTGTTTTTGTCTTCTTAGGTTTGCTGTCAATTTTCAGTTTTTCAAAAAGAATATCACCTAACTGTTTCGGCGATGCCAAATTGAAATTTTCCCCTGCCTGCTCGGCTATAGTGGCTTCGAGTTGTGCAATATCGGCATCTAAGGTCTTAGCGTATTCTTTTAAGAAAGGCACATCGAGGTTCACTCCTTCGCGTTCCATAGCGGCTAACACTTTTATCAAAGGCGCTTCCAAATCAGTATAGATTTTCTCGGCGTTCACTTTGGGCATTTCCTCCTTAAATACGTTTTTGAGTTGCCACGTAACATCAGCATCTTCCACGGCGTATTCCTTCACTTGGTCGAGTGGAACGGTACGCATAGAGCGTTGTGCCTTACCTTTACCTATCAAACTCTCAATAGCAATAGGGGTATAGTTCAAATAGGTTTCACTGAGGATATCCATATTGTGGCGCATATCTGGATTCAGCAGATAGTGGGCTATCATCGTATCGAAGAGTGCACCTCGCACCTCAATGTTGTAGTTTTGCAATACTTTAAGGTCGTATTTCAAATTCTGACCTACCTTACCAATACGCTCATTTTCAAAGAACGGACGGAAGGTTTCAAGTAGTTTTGTTGCTTCTGCCTTATCAGTAGGGAAAGGTACGTAATAACCTTTGTGAGCCGACCAGCAGAAGGAAATCCCTACCAATTCGGCTTCCAGGGCGTTTACACTGGTCGTTTCGGTATCAAAACACACTTCGGTTTGTTGCAATAAATTCTGCAAGAGCAGTTGTTGCGCCATTGGGGTATCAGCTAATTGGTAGAAGTGAGGTGTATTAGTGCTGTTCTTCTTGTCGCTCATTACCTGCGGTTGTGCAAATAGGTCGCCCTGTGTAAAGAGACTTAACTGCCCCTCTGTGGGCTTATTCCCTGTAAGTGGCGGGGGTGTTGTTGGCATCTGGGGCTGATACGTTCTGAGAAAGTTCTGTAATAACTGACGAAATTCTAACTCTTCAAATATCCTCCCTACCGCTTCAAAATCGGGTTCGGACATCGCAAAGTCTTCTTCATCAAATGTTACAGGCACGTCCAGCATAATGGTAGCCAACTGTTTAGAGAGGATTCCTTTTTCCTTGTTGCTCTCAATATTCTCGCGCAGTTTGCCTTTCAGCTGGTCAGTATGGGCGAGAAGGTTTTCCATAGAGCCAAAGTCGGCAAGTAGCTTTTTAGCGGTCTTCTCGCCTACTCCTGGGAGCCCCGGTATATTGTCTACCGCATCACCCATCATTCCGAGGAAGTCTATTACCTGCAAAGGATTTTGTACCTCAAATTTCTCTTGTACTTCTTTTACGCCCCAAATCTCCACATCGTTACCTCCGCGCGAAGGTCGGTATATAAAGATATTATCACTCACAAGTTGTGCATAGTCCTTATCGGGCGTTACCATATACACTTGGTAGTTCTGCTTTTCAGCTTGTTTAGAGAGTGTCCCGATGATATCGTCAGCCTCATAACCCTCTTTTTCGATGATAGGAATATGCAAGGCTTTCAAGATTTCGTGAATATACGGGATTGCTAACCGAATGGCTTCGGGCGTTTCCTCCCGATTGGCTTTATAGTCGGCAAAGAGTTCAGTGCGCTCCACACTTCCTCCCTTGTCGAAAGCCACAGCAAGGTGGTCGGGCTTCTCTTTTTTAATTACTTCTAAAAGAGAGTTCATAAAGCCCAAAATAGCCGACGTGTTCAACCCTTTGGAGTTGATACGCGGGTTCTTGATAAAAGCGTAATAACCCCTAAAAATAAGGGCATAAGCATCGAGTAGGAAAAGCCGTTTTTTCATTCATTAAATAATTTATCCTCCATTAAGCCAAAAACATCAAGCATACTCCCTCTTAAATTCGCTAATTCCCTCTTCGAAAGGTGTTTTTAGTTCATTTTATCTTCACTCAATATAGGTAAAAAGAGGGTTACTCTTTTGGCTGAAAGAGATACATATTTTTGCGCAAAGGTAGTAAAATAATTGTAATTTCCCATTTTATTTGTACTTTTGTCCCGAATATAAATTAACCTTTAATAATTAATCATTCACCATTATGAAAGTATCTGTTGAACTTACTTTTAGCCCGTTACAAGACGATTACGAGCGTCCTATCATTCACTTTATCAAGAAACTGCGCGCCTCTGGGCTCATCGTACAAGAAAACCCTCTCAGTACCCAAGTCTATGGCGAATATACCCAAGTGATGAATGTTCTCACCACCGAGATAGAAGAAGCCCTCGACTTAGTAGAACGCGGACTGATGTACGTGAAAATCGTAAAGTCCGACCGCCACGAGTATAAACCTTTCTTCTAAGTAAAGCCAACGAGCAAGCGTAACTGAATATCTGATATGGAAGCGTTTTTCAATTGGTTTTTTAGTCAGTATCAAGGAGTCCCTACCCATTTAGTGGTTTTAGAAATCATAGGTGTGTTCTTTGGGTTCCTCAGTGTTTGGCTGGCTAAAAAAGGAAATATATGGGTATACCCTACGGGTATCATCAGCACGGTATTATTTGTATACCTGCTATGGCACTACGTGCTGTGGGGCGATATGCTTATCAATGCCTATTATACAGCGATGAGTATCTACGGGTGGATACTATGGGCAAAGAACGCCCAAGACAATGTGATTACTATTTCCGTTACCACCCGTCGCGATTGGCAAATCTGCACTCTTTTAGGTGTTTTTAGCTTGGTTTTTGTCACTGCGGTATACTACCTGAAACCTTACATCAAAAACAACTTTTCTATGCAGGGAATCTCCTTAGGATTCCACAACTTCCTCCCTACCGAATATGTCGATGTCTTTACCACCTCCATTTTCTTGATAGGAATGTGGCTAATGGCAAAACGCAAAGTAGAAAACTGGGTCTTTTGGATTCTCGGCGACCTCATTTCAGTACCCCTCTACCTTAAAAAAGGAATGCTATTCACCTCCTTTCAGTACTTTTTATTCACCATTATTGCCATTATGGGCTATAGAGAATGGAAACAACACTTGCGCAACGAGACAGCCCGATAAAGCGTATCGCCTTTGTAGGTCCTGAGTGCACCGGCAAAACCACTCTTAGTCGTACCCTTGCCCAGCAGTTCCAAACCGTATGGGCTGAGGAGTATATGCGCACTTACCTACAACACAAGTGGGATACTCAGCATCTCACCTGCACGTGGGACGACCTCCTTCCCATCGCTCACGGACAAGTTTTGCTCGAAAACAAACGTATCCAGCAAGCCAATGAATATTTGTTCTGCGACACCTGTCTGCTCGAACTAATGGTCTATTCTTACCTCTACTATGGCAAATGCAACCCACAAATAGAGCGCGCAGCCCTCACACATCATTACCACACCCTTTTTCTCACTTATGTAGATGTCCCTTGGCAACCCGACGACCTCCGCGATAAACCCCACGAGCGCGAGAGCGTATTTGCTTTTTTTGAGCAACATCTGAACGCTCACGGCATACAATACCATATCCTAAAAGGCTCCTTAGAGGAACGCATCGCCCAATGCACCAAAATGCTAACCGCATAACATCTTCTCACAAGCCCCCTCTATCCGAACCTCGTCCTACGAGTTCTCCCCACCAAACAACTATTTTCGTCTCTACATTCCTCTTTTTCCCCTATTACTACATTCCCCATTTAAAGCGAGTTATAGAGATGTTTGTTATCACTATACTTTGGCAAAGTTTAAAACTTTGCCAAAGTTAATATAGCTCTCTTTGTCTTTGGTTCTCCTCTTTTGAGCCTCTCGACCCCCCCGATAGCTTCCCTTTGGTTGCCACATTTCTCCTTTGAAGATAGCCAGCGACAGCTGTGTATGTGTAAAGAGGGAAGTTTGTCACCTTTTTCCAGCTTGTCCCCCTTCGGGGGTTCGGGGGCTTACCCAATAAATGATTCGCCACATTCCCCCTCATTGAGGTAGCCAATCACTGCTGGGTATGTGTAAAGGGTGTGGTTTCATTATTTTTTCCGTCATTACATTCCCCCTCTTCGAGGGGGCTAGGGGGAGGTTCCTTTTGATTTTCCGTCACACTCCCTCCTAGTGCCTATGGCCT
>NZ_KB291180.1:46356-59166 GCF_000318255.2 Capnocytophaga sp. oral taxon 380 str. F0488 | reverse complement strand
CTCCCTCCCCTCTTCCGAACTTCTCCGTTTCCTTTCGAATCCCTCAACACTTCCCCATTTGCTAATTTTTCCTCGTCTGTCGTGCTACGGCTGCCTGTGCGGCTCGCACCTTTGGCAAACTTAAATAAACTGACAATACCTCCGCTGGTTTACAAGGCGTAGCCTTGATTTTGTTTAAAATTTGTTTAATTTCTGAGGCACAGCCTCATTTCTCTAATACAACCTAACACTCCATTTTCTCATTTTCTCATTTCCTCATTTTCTAATTTTTCCCGCCCGTGTGGCTCGCATTATTTCCATTTCCAGTATTATTAATTTTTGTCAATTAAAAAATATTTTGTACCTTTGTACTATCTTTTAAACAGTAACACACTATGAAAAAAGAACAACTCAAACAAATGAAAGATGGCAAGGGCTTTATCGCAGCCCTCGACCAAAGTGGCGGTAGTACCCCAAAAGCCCTTAAACTTTACGGTGTGAATGAAGACCAATATAGCAATGAAGACCAAATGTTTGACCTCATTCACCAAATGCGTACCCGCATCATCAAAAGCCCCGCTTTTAACAGCCATAAAATTATCGGTGCTATCCTTTTCGAACAGACAATGGATAGAAAAATCGATGGTAAATACACCGCCGATTATCTCTGGGAAGAGAAACACATAGTCCCCTTCCTAAAAGTCGATAAAGGCTTAGAAAGCTTAGACGCCGATGGTGTTCAACTGATGAAACCTATTAGCGGTCTTACAGAACTCTTAGAGCGTGCCAATGAGCGTCATATCTTCGGCACCAAAATGCGTTCAGTCATTAAAAAAGCCTCTCCTGACGGTATAGCACGAGTGGTAAAACAGCAGTTTGAGATAGCCAAACAAATCGTAAAAGCAGGACTCGTGCCTATTATAGAGCCCGAAGTAGATATCAATATCCCCGATAAATCACCTGCCGAAGCTATCTTGCGCGACGAGATAAGAAAACATCTCGATGCCCTCCCCGATACTTTCAACGTGATGCTCAAACTCTCTTTGCCAACTATCAACAATCTCTACAAAGAGTTCACCAAGCACCCTCGTGTAGTGCGTGTAGTCGCCCTTTCAGGAGGTTACCCAAGAGAGAAAGCTAATGATATCCTCGCCGAAAACAAAGGCGTAATCGCTAGCTTTTCAAGAGCACTTACCGAAGGACTCTCAGCTCAGCAAACCGATGCTCAGTTCAACGATACTTTAACTCACACTATCGAAGGTATTTACGAAGCATCTATAAAATAATCAAAAACGGACTGCTCCAAAAAAATTTTGGAGCAGTCCGTTTATTTGTCATTTCTTTATTATTCAAAAATATTTTATATCTTTGCCACATCTTAACTAAAGAATAGCAACCTATGAAAGAAGAATTAGAACAAAGTTTAGTAGCTCTCGCTACCGAAATTATTGCTAAACAAGGGAAACTTAACCTCATAGAACTCAATAAACAGGCTCATAAATTAGCTGAAAAAATCACTATATTGAGTTTCGTTGATAAATATTATCAAGACTTAGGTGCTAATGAAAACCGAAAAAACTCAATGATGAAAAAAGTATCTAATTTCATTGATGAAAATCAAGAAAAAGATATTTTCGACATCAAAGTAGAAGCTACCGAAGTGCACCCTATTGCTCCTAAAGGACAAACAAAAGAAAAAGCTTCGTTTGTAGCAATGGAACCAAAACCCGTTCAAAAACAAACTGCAAAAATAGCGCAACCCCAAGTAGAAGTACATCAGCCCGAACCTGAATGGGCAGTACCTGTGGAACAACCCAAAAGAGTAGAAACATCTCAAATAGATTTTGCAATCGAGCAACCTCAGCAAGTAACACAGCCCGAACAGTTTATTGAGCAACCTCAGTACACCGATGAACAACGTATCTTAAAGCAATCCCCTTCCTTAGAAGAGTATATCTCTCAGTCTAAGCATACCGTATTCGATAGAAAAGAAACTGATGAGGATATAAAACCCGTACAATCTCTTAACGATAAGTTAGGTAAAAATGCTCAAATAGGTTTAAATGATAAATTGGCTTTTGTACAAAAACTCTTCCTTGGTAGTGAAAGCGAATATAACAAAGTTGTAAAACATATCGGAGAACTCAATACAATGCAAGATGCTGTTTTATACTTAGAACAAGAAATAAAACCTACTTACAACTATTGGAAAGACAAAGAGGAATACGAAGAACGCTTCCTTTCTCTCCTTCTCAAACGCTTTGAAGTGTAATGAGCAAACTCTATCTCATTCCTACCCCCATAGGCAATCTCGAAGATATAACCTTGCGAGCACTCCGTTTGCTCAAAGAGGTTGATATTATCTTAGCCGAAGATACGCGCACCAGTAGTAAGCTTCTCAAACACTACGATATCCATACCCCTATGCAAAGTTACCACCTGTTCAACGAGCACAAAGTGGTAGACAGTTGGGTACAGCGCATCAAAAGGGGTACTACCGTAGCACTCATCACCGATGCAGGAACACCTGCCATTTCCGATCCCGGCTTCTTGCTTACACGTGCTTGCCTTACTGAGGGAGTAGATGTAGAATGCTTACCAGGAGCTACAGCCTTTGTGCCTGCCTTGGTAAACAGTGGTTTGCCTAACGACCGTTTTACCTTCGAAGGCTTCCTTCCCGATAAAAAAGGACGACAAACGCGCCTCTCTCAGCTCACAACTGAAACCAAAACGATGATTTTCTACATCTCCCCGCATAAATTGCTCAAAACCCTCACTGACTTTATTACCACTTTCGGTACCGACCGTCCTGCGAGTCTCTCACGTGAGCTCACTAAGCTACACGAAGAAACCCAACGTGGCACCCTCCAACAACTTTTAGACTATTATAAAGATAAGAATATTAAAGGAGAAATAGTTCTAATTGTTTCTGGGAAAAGTGAAAAATAAACAGTTGCTTTTGCGTCACACATTCCCCCTAAGTTGAAAAATACAACAAAAATGATTATCCTTCACATAGAAACTTCAGGGCTCAATTGCTCGGTAGCCCTATCAAAAAACAATCACATTATAGCTGAAAAATCTGAGAATGCAGGCAAGTTTACTCATTCCGAAAACTTACATCTCTTTATTGAAGACGTAATGCAACAAGCCTCCTTGCCCCTTTCTGCGGTTGATGCTATAGCCGTAAGTGCTGGTGCAGGCTCTTATACAGGTTTGCGCATTGGTATTGCTACTGCCAAGGGTCTTTGCTTTGCTTTGGAGAAACCCTTAATTGCTATTCCCACCCTGCAAATCCTCGCTCACCAAGCTCAGGGTAATTGCATTATCCCTATGCTCGATGCACGCCGTATGGAGGTGTATAGCGCCGTGTTTAATAGTGCTTATCAGTTTGTGAGTCCTACTGAAGCTAAAATCCTCGATGAGCATAGTTATCAAGAAGAACTAAATAGGGGTAAAGTAACTTTTTTAGGTGATGGCAGTACGAAGTTTGCTACTATCTGTAAGCATCCTAATGCTGTATTTATACCCAATGCTTTCCCTGAGGCAAAAGATATGCTTCCGTTTGCTATAGAAAAATATACAAAACAAGACTTTGAAGATATTGCTTATTTTGAACCTCAGTATTTAAAATAGAAATAAAAGTTAATGCCCTACAATTAGAATTTCATCATCGGTTAGAAGCTCTTCGTTGCGGAAACGTAGCAGTATTTGGGCTACTGTAATAGTATCTTTTTCACAATAAGTAGCAATGCGGTCTACATCGCCTTCATTGTAGAACACATCACGCACTTCGCTACCATTAATATCGTCTTTAGGCGAAGGAATACCCAAAATATGAGCCAAGAGCTTCAGCGAAGTGAAGTGTTTATAATCACCAAATTTCCATAGTTCAAGAGTATCGAGATGCGGAATTTCCCAAGGTTTCTTGCCAAAGAGCTGTAGTTTTTGAGGAATAGGAATACCATTGATAATCATACGTCGCGAAAGGTAAGGAAAGTCAAACTCTTTGCCATTATGAGCACAAAACAATTTATTAGCGCGTGAAAAGTGTTCTTCTACCAAACGTACAAAATCTTTTAACAATACTTCTTCCTCTCCCACAAACGAGGTAACCCTAAAAGTGCGTTGCTGATACCGAAAAGAAAAGTAGCCTACTGATATACATACAATCTTCCCAAACTCCGCCCAAATACCTGCACGGTCGTAAAATTCTTCAGCAGTAAACTCATCTTTCCGCTGATAACGTGTCTTTTCCTCCCACAGTTCTTGTTCTAAAGCCGAAAGCTCAGCGTGTTGTTCATAGAGTGGTACCGTTTCTATATCTAAGAAGAGAATATCTTCAAGATTAATCTTGTTAAGCATTTTTACTGAAATTCAACTATTAATTTAAAGTCTCATCGCTCTACTACCCTCTAACGCCTAAAATCTTATATGCCTCATCTATATAATCATAAATATCCTGAGTAAACTTACTGCCTTCAGGAGAAGTATCGGCAGTGCGATGCCCTAAACGCACAATGATAACTTTATCAGTAGGATTTACAATTACGTATTGTCCCAAATGTCCGCGCATCATAAAGAAATGGGTATCTTTATAGTCTAATAACCACCAACCATAGCCGTATTCTGGACTCTCGGCAAAGCGCGGTTGTACGGAAGTTGCCACAAAGGTAGAGTCTAATAGCTGTTTGCCGTTCCACTTTCCATTATCTCGATAGAGTTTTCCGAGGCGGGCAAAGTCACGTGCATTCGAAGCAATACAACAATACGCTTTTTCGAGTCCGCTTTCTTTACTGTCTAATTGCCAAAGAGCATCGCTCTCACAACCCATCGGTTGCCATAAGCTCTCGGTGAGATACTGAGTAAGGGTCTTCTTTGTAGCTTTCTCCAATACCATTCCCAAAAGAAAAGTATTTCCACTGAGGTATTTATAGGCTTTCCCAGGAGGAGAAACAATCCTCAGTTGGAGCATCTTTTCTCTAAAATGTTTATCAAAATAAGCACGAGTTGTAATAGAAAACGGATTGTAATACGCCTCGTCCCAGTCAAGCCCTGATGCCATAGACGAGAGGTCGCCTACGGTAAGCTGGGCTCCGAAGCCTTTTTTGTACTCAGGAAAGAAATCGCTTACTTTTTGGTCGAGACTCTTGATGTAACCATCAGCAATAGCCCTACCCAAGAGCGCAGACACATAGCTCTTTGCCATAGAAAATGAATTGCTCTTGCTCTCAGTATTATAGCCTTCAAAATACTGTTCGTGCCATATACTATCACCTTTGATGATAAGGAAAGCTACCGTTCCGTATTTTTTATGGGCATTTTGTAGTTCGGGGGTTTCGGGTATTTTGTTGTAATCCACTGAAAGTGGCCAAGGCTGAGGAGTAGGACTTTTAGTAATCGTACGATTGTCAAAATAGGTATAATCATCGAGGAAAGTAGTAGTATGCCCCGTGCCGTAGACCATCACTACTGCTTTGAGAATATAACCATAGCCCGCCACGTAAAGGGTTCCTATGAGTAGTAGCAGTACAACAACGAAATTAATGAGAAACTTTTTCATATTTAATAGGGTTTATTTATGCTTATTCTTCATCAGGCAACAATATAGTTTCGCCATTCTCGGTTTCGTACATTACCCCGAGGCGTTTACCTTTTTTCTGAGTGGTAGAAGCATCGGGGGTTGCACCTTCTACAGTTTTATATTTAGTGATTTTCTGTCCTTCACGACGAAGGATTTCCATATCATCGCCTTTCTTCTTTACAATGGTAAAATCTTCACCCGAAAAGAAATCGGCCATATTCAGGTTCATCACCATCGATACCATTAAGGCAACGGCAAAGACCATTGCCACGTCAAAAAGATTTACCACTACACTTAGCGGGTCGGCATCATCGTCTTTGAGTCGGGATATGCGTCGGTTTGTCTTCATTGTCTTGCGGGTTGAGTTAATACTCTACTTACATATTCAAGGTTGTTGATTTCTTTGCTATACCAGCGTTGTTTGAACTGCAAAGTTACCAACCCTACCAAACTAATCACTAAGCCTACAACGGTGGTGGCAAATACCACTTGCATATTACTCGCCATCTTAGAAATGTCTCCGGTGGAGAGCCCCGTAAGTGCCGGACTCATAGCAATAAGCGTACCGATGAGCCCTAAAACGGGACCTACTTTCGCCAACAGCTTGGAGGTGGCTATGTCTTTTTCGCCTTCATTCTCGAAGTTGGAAATCATATAGTCGTAATATGCCTCGTCGGGTATATGACTAAGAATATCACGCAAGTATTGGGTGTAAAGAGCATTATCGCGTGCGGGCAATAGGGCTTTAAGCTGTTCTGCGCTTTCGGGTGTGAGCGTCCTGATGGCTTCATTCAGCTGTTTGTCGTTTTTGTATTTAGTGATGAAGCGATTGTAGAAACTACCTACCAATAATAAAGCGCGCACAAAAAGTACCAAGAGTACGATAATGTCGGGTATCAGCAAACTATCCGATACCAAGAATAGAATTTTAGAAATTTCACTCATAAAGTTAATGTCTTAATTTACCAATTTGTCAATATTTGCCTCTACTCATTAGCTAACTGACAAATCAGCTAATTTGGTAATTGTTTGTTCGTATCCATATTCAAAGGCTTGATCGAGCATTTTAGTATCGAGTACGCCTACATTGCTGAGATTATGTAGTAGCAAGTGGTCACATTTTTTGAACTTGCGGTTATAATTGCCATCCATAGTGATGTTGTAAATGCGTTGCATAAACTGGAACGAGTTGCTGAGTTCCTTCTCGGTAATCGTTTCTAGCGGATTCACAAAACTCCCTATAATTCTATCGCATCGGTCTTTGAGGGGTTCTATGGGGAAGTTGTTCAGCAGTCCCCCATCGCAATATAAACTGTCTCCTATTCTCACCGGTGAGAAGTAAGGCGGTAATGCCGACGACGCAATGAGGGGCTGAATGAGCTCTCCTTTGCTAAAATACTGTACTTTACCGTTCAACAGATTGGTAGCTGTTACCACTAAGGGCAATCGTAAGTCTTCAAAAGTCGGACATTGGAATTGTTTCTTAAAGAACTTAGTATATTTAGCACTATCTACTAATCCCACTTTTTTAAAAGTGAGCATCGACCATTTGAACACAGGTGTTTCTTTAAAAAAATGCACCATATCCTCGGGCTTTACCCCACAAGCGTAGAGTGCCCCAATAAGCGCTCCACCACTGGTACCCGAAATAATTGAGGGTTGCAAGCCTTTTTCTTCCAAAGCCTTCAACAATCCAGCGTGTGCCAAAGCGCGCACCCCGCCACCTGAAAATACTAAACCTAACTTCATTATTTGTCGATTATCATCTTTACGGATTGTCCTCCCTCGGGGGAACGGGGGCATTCTGCTAATTAGTTAATTATCTAATTAAAATAAATGCCATCATTGCACTCACGTAGGCAATTCCCGTCATAAATATCCATTGGATAGCTGTCCATTTCCAGCTGTTGGTCTCTTTTCGTACTACGGCAACAGTGCTAAGACACTGCATTGCAAAAGCGTAATAGAGCAAGAGCGAAATACCGGTGCCAAGTGTGTATATGGGCGTGCCATCAGGACGTACTTCAGCGCGCATTTTTGCCAAGATAGTATGTTCCCCCTCTTCACCTTCGGTATCCAAATCTTTTCCTAAACTATAAACCGTTGATAAGGTACTAATGAACACCTCTCGCGCTGCAAACGAAGCTACTACCCCTATACTGATTTTCCAATCGTAGCCCAGCGGACGAAATACGGGCTCTATTCCTTTGCCTATGTAACCCAAAAACGAGTATTCAAGACTTTGGGCTTCTATGTAATGCGCTTTCTGCTCGGCGGTCCACTGGTGAGTTTGTGCCAACTGCTCGGCGGTAGCCTCTATGCTGTTGTACTTTTCTCCTACTCCGTGAGACCCTAAGAACCACAAAAGTATCGAAATTGCTAAAATGAACTTCCCTGCTCCTACTACAAAGCCTTTGGTCTTCTCGTATACAGTGAGGCATACATTGCGCAAAAGCGGAATTTTATAATCGGGAATTTCTGCGATAAAGAAACTGTTGTTCTTGTGCATCTTCAGTACTTTGTCTAAGATGAAAGCCGAGAGCAAAGCTACCGCAAAGCCCAAAAAGTACATCGCAAAGAACGTCCACGCTTTATAGCTAATCCAGCAAAAATCACCGTCTGGGATTACCAAGTTAATGATGATGAGATATACGGGCAAACGTGCCGAACAGGTCATAAACGGAGTAACAAGTATGGTGATTAGGCGTTCTTTCCAATTCTCAATATTGCGGGCAATCATCACGGCAGGTACAGCACAAGCTGCTCCCGAAATCAGAGGAACAACACTCTTACCACTAAGCCCAAAACGACGCATTACATTGTCCATCAAGAACACCACCCTACTCATATAGCCACTTTCTTCCAATAGGGCAATCAAGGTGAAGAGTACAGCTATTTGGGGGATAAACACTGTGATACCTGCGATTCCTGGTAGGATACCCTCTATTAGTAATTCGCTAAGTGCCCCAGCGGGTAGTTTAGTAGCAAGCCATTCCCCAAAAACATTGAAACCGTTTTCTATCCAATCCATCGGATAGCTCGACCAAGTAAATACTGCTTGGAAGATAAGCAAGAGTATCGCAGCAAACACCACATAGCCAAAGAAGGGGTGTATAAGGAAGCGGTCGAGACGTGCGCGAAGCGTCTGTGCTTTGCGCTGGTCTACCGTATACGTCTCTTTCAGTATTTTGTTGATAAACTGATAGCGAAGTATCGTTTCTTTTTGCTGTTTGCGTCGTTGCTCACTTTCCGACGTGCCAAAAGTCATCGCCTCTAAGCGAGAGATATCTACGCAAGGAGTGAGCGACAGTTGTTGATAATTTACAATCGCTTCTTTCAGCTCCGTAAGCCCTTCGCCTTTGCGAGTGCTGGTGAGGACAACTTTCGTCTGCAAAGCTTGCGCTAATTTTTCCACCTCAATACTGATACCCTTTTTGCGCATCTGGTCTACCATATTGATAACAAGTATCGTAGGCAACCCAAGATCTTTTACTTGGGTAAAGAGCAAGAGATTTTGCTTGAGGTTACTCACCTCACACACCACTACCACCACATCAGGATAATGAGGCTCAGAGCTATGTGTAAGCACATTTACAGCCACGTGCTCGTCTTCCGAGCTTGGGTTGAGACTATAGGCACCCGGCAAGTCTATGATTTCGGCTTGCTGGGTATCGGAAAGCTTGCAGTATCCTATTTTTTTTTCGACAGTAATACCAGGATAGTTGCCTACCTTTTGGTTCAAGCCCGTCAATGCATTGAAGAGCGAACTTTTACCGGTATTAGGGTTGCCCACAAGGGCGATTTTTAAACTTGTCAATTTGTTAATTTGCTAATTAAATTGCTTGTGCAACTTGCACCTAATTTGCTAATTCTATCGCTTTTGCCATATCCTTTCTAATCGAAAGATATGCCTCATTCATACGGATATAGATAGGGTCACCAAAAGTAGCTTTTTGGAGCACCTCCACTTCACTACCCGCATAACAACCTAAATCAATGAGTTTCTGAGGTATTTTAGCAATATCAATATCTTGTATAAGCCCTTTTTCGCCTTTTTTTAGATCGGCAACAGTACAAGCACGGTTGCGCACTTCTTCCATAACGATTATTATTATTTAGAATGATTTTGAGTGCAAAGGTAGTAAATAATTTTAATTCTACAAAACCATAACTGCCGATAACAACTGTAATATCTATAAAACAAAAACCTAAACACCGCATTACGCTAAATGTTTAGGCTCTAAGTTAATCTTCCCTTCTCAATTTCTTTATTTTGCAATCGCCTGTATGGCTCTCTGCCGCCTGTCGTGCTACAACTGCCTGTCGTGCTACGACCTCACGCCAATTATCTTCCCATATATATCAGCAATACACTGATATCCGCTGGCGATACCCCACTGATGCGTGAGGCTTGCGAAAGGGTAACAGGGCGTATCTTTTTCAGCTTTTCGCGCCCTTCAAACGAGAGCGATACTATCTTGTCGTAATCAAAGTTGTCGGGAATGCGCACACTCTCCAAGCGGTTGAGTTTATCAGCATTATTGCGTTCTTTTTCTATATAGCCGGCGTATTTCACCTCCACTTCTGCGCAGGTTTTTTCTTCTTCGGTAAGTTCGTTCTTCTTTATATATTCGGCAATACGGTCTATAGCCTCAAAGTCAGCAAGAGTTACATCGGGGCGAGAAAGTACCTTTTGGAACTTGTCGCCTTGTTTCATTGGTGATGACTCGTATTTTTCGAGTATAGGGTTTACCTCTTCGGGGGTAACACTCAATTCCTTTATATAAGTGATAAATCCACTCACCTTGCGTTCTTTGGCTTCCCACGCACGATAGCGCGCTTCACTTACAGTACCTATTTCATACCCTAACGGAGTCAATCGTCTGTCAGCATTATCCTGTCGCAAGAGGGTGCGGTATTCAGCGCGTGAGGTAAACATACGATAAGGCTCTTCGGTGCCTTTGGTGATGAGGTCATCAATCAAAACTCCTATATAAGCCTCGTCGCGTTTCAGTACAAAAGGAGCTCGCTCGCGTATTTTCAGTACCGCATTCACGCCTGCCATTAGTCCTTGTGCAGCAGCTTCTTCATAGCCCGTAGTTCCGTTGATTTGCCCCGCGAAGTATAAGTTTTCTATAAGTTTCGTTTCAAGCGTATGTTTCAGCTGGGTAGGCGGAAAATAGTCGTACTCTATCGCATACCCTGGACGGAAAAACTTCACCTTCTCAAACCCCACTACCTGACTCAGGGCAGCGTATTGCACCTCTTCGGGCAAAGAAGTCGAAAAGCCGTTCACGTACATCTCTACGGTATGCCAGCCTTCGGGCTCTACAAACAACTGATGATGGTCTTTGTCCGCAAAACGATTAATTTTATCTTCTATCGAAGGGCAATAGCGCGGACCCACACCGTGGATAATGCCCTGAAACATAGGCGAACGGTCGAAGCCTGTGCGCAATATATTATGTACGCGCTCACTGGTGTACGTCATATAGCAGTCTTTTTGCACTGCGAGCGGCTGTGTTTCAGCAGAGAAAGAAAACTTTTGCGGATGCTCATCGCCCGGTTGAGGAATCATCTTACTGAAATCAAGCGAACGCGCATCTACACGTGGAGGCGTTCCTGTTTTCATACGTCCCGCCTCAAAACCGTGTTGTACAAGGCACTCGGTGATGCCGTATGCTGCGGGTTCTCCTGCACGTCCTCCGCCAAACTGTTTCATTCCTATGTGCATCACTCCGTTCAAGAAAGTACCATTGGTCAGCACTACACTCTTCGCTCTGATAGTAATCCCCAACGAAGTGCGTACTCCTACTACTTTGTCTTTCTCTATCAGAAGGTCGTTTACCATTCCTTGAAAGAAATCAAGTGTAGGCAGACTTTCCAACTGTAATCGCCACGCTTCCGAAAAACGCATACGGTCAGATTGTGCACGCGGACTCCACATAGCAGGACCCTTCGATTGGTTGAGCATTTTAAATTGAATAGCGGTTTTATCAGTGATAATCCCCATATAGCCCCCCAAGGCATCTATTTCGCGTACTATCTGCCCTTTGGCAATACCTCCCACAGCAGGGTTACAGCTCATTTGGGCGATATGTTGTAAGTTCATAGTAATCAGTAGTGTACTGGCTCCCATATTGGCAGCCACAGCGGCAGCTTCAGCACCTGCGTGCCCTCCGCCCACTACTATCACATCATATTCAGTTGTAAACATTTGTCTAATTTGCAAATGTGCTAATCTGCTAATTTGCTAATTTTTCTTTAGAAGTTTATACAGTTCTTTGATACTCTTTTCGAAGCGTTTGATGAGTTTAGGATTAGTTACTTTACTGCGTAACTGAGGTTGTTCATACCAAGCGGTATCAGCTCCTGCTCTACTATGACTCAGTTCCAGTTGGTTGTCTATATTTACAATAAAATAATAATCAGAAGGAAAATAAGAGTCTTTTTCATCAAAGAACACAATAGATTTCGGTAGATAAAAATCTCCATATTCATAGGTAGTGTGAGGTTTTTCGGTATTCCACACTACAGCATACTTAAAACCTTTGGTGTTGTTCCAAAAAGCCAACGGCGATGTTTTCTGAGGAAGCTCAAAAATCTGCAAGGCATCTTCGGGAATGAAAGCACTGAGTTGTATGATTTTATTGAATAAATCAACGGTAATCACCTCGTTCTTTAATGGGTGACCGTGTAGTTTCTTCTCTCTGTAATAGATTCTTGGCATAACAATTCAAACTCTTTTAAGTGTGCAAAGGTACAAAATAAAATCATAACTAAAAAATGATACGCAAAAAATAATATTTTTTCCTTTTCTAAATTCCATCTTACAACCGTCTCACATACACCTCTTCTCCTTCCTACCTCCTCTTTTGTTTCTCTACACTTTGCCAAAGTTTCAAACTTAGTAAAGTTAATATAACTCTCTTTGTCTTTGGTTCTCCCTTTTTAGCCTCTCTCAAATTTGCTAATCTACTAATTTTTTACCTGTCTATCGCGCTATGACCTCACATTACCTCCGTGATTCGTCCCTCGTGATTCATCATTCGTCTCTCGTCATTCGCCCCTCGTCCTTCGTCATTTCTTCCTTTTTTCCGTCATACTCGCCCCTATTGCCTATGGCCTAAGGCCTATTGTCTTTTCCCTTTCTTTCGCCTCGAAACCCTGTTTTTACCGTTTTTATACTCGTTGTATCATATTATGAGTCAACTGTTTATATACCCTTTCTATACCAATCGTCCAAG
>NZ_KB291180.1:36216-46336 GCF_000318255.2 Capnocytophaga sp. oral taxon 380 str. F0488 | reverse complement strand
TATTTTTCGTTTTCCTCCGATAACTCAAACCAGTTCTATTTGTCCGACAAGTCACACCTATTAAAAACCTTTTTTTATCACTACCCTTTTGCTAATTTCCTCATTTCCTAATTTTCTAATTCTCTAATTTCCTAACTTTCTCCCGCCCATGCAGTTCACACCTAATTTACTAATTACTCAAACTCTCATTAGCCTAAAAACACTTCAATTTCAATAAAAGAATAATACTCTAAAATGTTAAATAAAGTTAAATTTCACAGAAAGTTACAGTCTAATAAATAGCGCTTAAAAGCGAATTATAAGCCTCTATATATTTGAAAATAAGTGTTTTGCAAAGCAATATGTGAAAAACTGAAAAAAACGCAATGTTTTTGGCGATTCTCTGAAAATATTGCAAAGAATTCAGCAAAATGATGAAAAAAATAGGGTATTTTCAAGAAATGCACTTGTTTTATTCAAAAAATAGTATTAGGAAATTATACACATTTGGTTATTTAACATAGAAAAAAATTACCCATAAAATTTGCTTTTATAATTTTTTTTTCTGAACCTTTGCAAAATTAATTGAACGAAATAATATAATAGCGATGAAAGAAAAATTGATGTATGCACTGTTATGCACTGTGCTGTTCTTTGGTGTTGCCTTTGCCCAAGAACGCACCGTAACAGGGGTAGTAAAAGATGAAGCAGGCACTCCACTACCCGGTGCCTCAGTACTGGTAAAAGGTACTTCTCACGGGGTCGCCACCGATTTCGATGGTAAATACTCCATTAAAGTACCCAATGACAGCGCCGTATTAGTCTTTTCTCAGCTGGGGAGCGCCTCAGTAGAGAAAGTAGTAGGTACTGCCAAAGTGATTAACGTTGTCCTTAAAGAGAACGTAACTGAACTTAAAGGAGTAGTCGTTACTGGTTACCAAGAGTTTGACCGTTCTAAATTTACGGGTAATGCTCAAACCCTCAAAGCCGACAATATCAAAATGGACGGCGTAGTCGATGTAGGTCGTATGATCGAAGGTCGTGCGGCAGGGGTAAACGTGCAGAACATCTCTGGCACTTTTGGTACCTCACCTAAAATTACCATTCGCGGGGGCTCATCAATCTTCGGCGACACCAAACCGCTATGGGTGGTCGATGGTGCCGTACAAGAAGAGGTAGTAAACCTCAGCTTCGAGCAACTCGCTTCGGGTGATGCTTCTACCCTCGTAAGCTCTGCTATATCAGGGATCAATGCCAACGATATCGAGAGCATCGAAATCCTCAAAGACGCCTCAGCTCTTTCTCTCTATGGAGCACGTGCTCTGAACGGTGCCGTGATTATCACTACCAAAAGTGGTAAGAAAAACGTAAAAACTCAGATAAACTACCAGTTGGAGCAATCCGTTCGTATGATTCCTAACTACAATCAGTACGATATTATGAACTCTCAAGAGTCAATGGGTATCTACCGCGAATTGGAACAAAAAGGCTACTTTTCTCTTTCTTCATATACCCAAGCGCGTTACGGTGGGGCTTATAATATAATGTATCGCGCTATTGATACGTATGATCCTGCTACCGGTCGCTATGGCTTAGAAAATACCGAAGCCGCTCGCATCGCCTTCTTGCGCAAATATGAATATGCTAATACCGATTGGTTTAAAACGCTCTTCCGTCCGTCGCTCACTCAAAACCATACGGTGAGCCTTTCAGGAGGGGGTGAAAACGCTACTGTATATGGTTCTGTGGGATTTTTTGTAGATCCCGGTTGGACGATTGCCGATCGCGTACACCGCGTAACCGGCAACCTCAAAACAACTTATAACCTTTCACAAAACGTGAAAGTGGGAATCCTTACTCAAGGCTCTATCCGTACCCAAAGAGCTCCTGGTACTTTCAACCGTTCTGCTAATACCGTGAGCGGTGGTTACGACCGTGATTTCGATATCAACCCTTTTAGCTATGCGCTAAACACCACACGCGCCTTGCGCCCTTATGGCGACGATGGACGTAGTTATGAGTACTACAGCTTCAACTATGCTCCTATGAATATCCTCAACGAGCTCAACAATAACTATATGGATTTGAACGTGCTTGAGTATAAAATTCAAGGTGATTTAGAAATAAAATTAGCCAAAGGTCTTAAATACAACTTCCTCGGTTCTGTTCGTCACGTAAAGAGCTCGAACGAACATTCTATGAAAGAAAACTCTAACGTAGTAGGAGCTTATCGCGCCAATCGCACTACCGTGATTGCTAAAGCGAACCCTTTCTTGTTTAAAGACCCTGAAAATCCCGACAGAATCCCACAAATAGTATTGCCTAACGGAGGTATTTATAAGCTTACTGAAAACAACCTCCAAAGTTACTATTTCCGCAACGCTTTAGAGTACAAAGGTTTGTTTAAAGATGTACACGATGTGAAAGTATTCTTAGGACAAGAGTATCGCCATACCGACCGTGATAATCAAACTTTCACTGGCTATGGTTATCAGTTTGCACGTGGAGGCACCGCCTTTACCGATTATCGCGCTATCCAAAAAGCAATTCAAGATAACTCACCTTATTTCGAAAAAGGGTTTACTAAAGAACGCGGTATTGCTTTCTTCTTGCAAGGTACTTATAGTTACCAACAACGCTATGTGTTTGCAGGAACACTCAATTATGAAGGTTCTAACCAATTAGGTAGAAGTCGAAGCGCTCGCTGGTTACCTACTTGGAATGCCAGTGTGCGCTGGAACGCTACTAACGAGAAATTCCTCGAAGATAATAGCACCATCTCTAACCTCGCTTTCCGCCTTAGCTACGGACTTATCGCTGGTTTAGGTTCAGCTAGCAACGCCTTGGCTATCTTTAAAAACCAAGTGGCTAACCGATACAACCTCAATGATAGAGAAAACACTATCTATATCGACGAACTCCAAAACTCCCAACTTACTTGGGAAAAAGTATATGAAACCAACTTCGGGGTGGAACTCGGTTTGTTTAAAAACCGTGTGAATCTTTCTATGGACTTGTACCAAAAGAACTCTAAAGACCTGATTGACTACGTGCGTACCTCAGGGATAGGAGGACAATTGTTGAAATTGGCAAACAATGCAGCTATGACTACCAAAGGTATTGAGCTTGCTTTGGATACTAAAAACATCAAAACCGATGATTTTAGTTGGAATACCGGTATCAATTTTGCCTATTTTAACCAAGAAATTACATCACTTACCTACCGCCCTAATGTTTATAACTTAGTGCGAGAAGTAGGAGGAAATGTAGTGGGAGGCGCTCGCAACACCTTGTACTCTTTTGATTTCAAAGGATTGAACGACAAAGGGCTACCTTTATTCAACTTGCTTAATGGTAGTACCGATTATAGCAAAATAGATTTCCAACAAATTGACAATATCTTGAGTTACCTCAAAAAAGAAGGTCCTGTAGAGCCTAATATCACTGCAGGTCTTTCTAATACTTTCCGTTATAAAAATTGGGAACTCTCTGCCCTTATCACTGCTCAGGCAGGAAATAAAATTCGCAAGCCCGATCAGTATGACTCAAACTATAACGATCTTAGTGTATTTCCTAAAGAAATGAGAAACCGCTGGATCAATCCAGGTGATGAAAAGATAACCAACATTCCTAGTATTCCAGATAGAAGAACTGTATATGAGGTAGGTTCTAACACCTTACGCCGCGTGTACAACGCTTACAACTACTCTACTGAACGTGTAGTAGATGGTTCGTTTGTTCGTATGAAAAACATCTCTCTTTCCTATGCTTTCCCTAAAGAAGTGCTTGAACAATTGAAAGTGAGCAATCTTACCTTGCGCTTGCAAGCGGCTAACCCATTCCTTATCTATTCTGATAAGAATCTCAATGGTCAAGACCCTGAGTTCTTCCGTTCTGGTGGGGTAGCCTATCCAGTAACTGCTCAATATACCTTTACAATCAATCTTGGAATCTAAAAATCGTAAGTAAATGAAAAAGAATATATATATACCTATAGTAGCATTTGTTTTGGGACTCTCCCTTAGCAGCTGCGATAAGTTCCTCGACGAGGTACCCGATAAACGTACAGAGCTCGATTCGCCCGAAAAAATACAAGAACTCTTGGCGACAGCCTATCCTGATGCCTTGTATGCGGAATTTTGTGAAGCAATGAGTGATAATGCAGGTGATAAAACCAGACTCTCAGCAACCTCTGATCTCAATACCCAAATGTATTCTTGGGAAACTAACACCCAAAACAATACAAGAGATACTCCTCCTTACTATTTCTATGCAGCCTATCGCGCCATTGCGGCTGCTAACTATGCTTTAGAAGCTGCTAACGATCTCAAAGGAGGTAGTGAACTCAATTATCTCAAAGGGGAAGCCTTAGTAGTCCGTGCTTATGCACACTTTATGTTAGGAATTTTCTGGTGCAAACCCTATAACCCTGCTACTGCAGCTTCCGATTTAGGCTTGCCTTATGCTTCTAAAGCTGAAAGAAAAGTGTTCGAAATCTACCGTCGTGTGTCATTGAAAGATTATTACGATGCGATTGAAAAAGATTTGACAGAAGGTTTACCTCTTATTGACAACAGTAAGTATAGCAAACCTAAATTCCATTTCACTAAAGAAGCTGCTCACGCTTTTGCTTCGCGCTTCTACTTGATAAAAGGTGAATGGGATAAGGTAATAGCCCACGCCAATGAAGCTCTTGGTAGTAATCCTGAAAGCAAACTCCGTGATGTAAAAGGACAACGTTCCCGCACTTACGCACAACAACAACTGTTGTACGCTAGTTCCGATGAGCCTGCTAATGCTTTGATTATAGGTGCTTCTTCTGTATATGGAAGATATTTTGATAGTCACAAATATGGGCTTACATTAGAAAAATCTGAAGAAGTATTAGGCAACAACAAACATCCGCTAAACGGTTTCCGCGCCACTTGGGCTTATCCTCTTTACGGAAATGACGATTACCGCAATTTCCCTAAATACGAGGAGTATTTCAAATATACTAATATCTCTGCAGGAAATGGATACCCTTACGATATGGCGGTGCTTATCTCTTATGATGAGGTATTCCTCAACCGTTTAGAAGCCTACTTGATGAAAGGTGAGAAAACAAAATTCCTTACCGATTTAGTACTCTTCTTAAAAAAGAAAACAATGCAAGAAATCCCAGATTCTTTTGTGTTGAGTGAAGCAGATATGAATACCATTTATCAAAACAAAGGTACTGAGTTTGACCCTGTTTATACCCTTTCTACCCAACAACGCGAATGGTTACAAGCGGTAACCGATATAAGAAGAGCTGCTTTTCTATTTGAAGGCATACGTTGGATAGACAACAAACGCCTCGGGATGAAAGTTGTACACGTAAAAGCTGGTCAAACTATGGAACTTACTAAAGATGACCCACGCCGCGAACTACAAATCCCTGAAGATGCTGTTTCTAACGGCATTACCGCAAACCCAAGATAATTGTTAATCTTTAATAGCTAATGATATGAAAAAAATATATATCGCCGCAGTGTTAGCACTATCGTTGGCTGCCTGCAACAACAAAGAAAACCTTAGTTCTGAAAGTGTATTAAAACCCAGAACAACAGCTAAAACGGCATTGGATACCTATATCTACAACAATTTCCAGCAACCGTACAACATTATGGTAACTTACAACTATATCGATGCCGATTTTGAAATGGGTAAATACTTTTACCCTCCTACTGAAGCTAAAGTACAACCAATGCTCGAAATCGTAAAAAAAGTGTGGATTGACTCCTATACACAAGTAGCAGGACAAAACTTTATCAAAAGTGTTGCCCCTCGTCAAATCTCCCTTATCGGGGGGTATAACGTAAACCCCAGTGGTACGATTACTCTTGGGTTCGCCGATAGCGGTATGAAAATCACCCTTTTCAATGTCGATCAGCTTGATGTGACCCAACACGAAGCTACTCGCCAATATTTTCATACCATTCAGCACGAGTATTGCCATATCATCAATCAGAGAAAACCTTACTCCGAGGAGTATGGCAAAATCACCCCTTCTGGCTATACTTCAAACTGGTACAACGTAAAATTAGTCGATGCGAATAACGCAGGCTTTATCACCCCATATTCTATGCTCAATGATATAGAAGATTTTGCCGAGATGACCTCTGGTATGCTCAGTATGAGCAAAACCGCTTGGGATGCTAAAGTAAATGCTATTAGTGATGAAAAAGGGAGAGCCTTTATTCGCAAAAAAGAAGCTTTCGTAGTAGAGTACTTCAAAAGTGAATGGAATATTGATATTTACCAGCTACAAGAAGTAGTAGAAAACCAAATGCTATCTGTATTACAATAAAATCTAAAATACGATGAAAAAGTTATTATATTTATCCTTTATTGCTTTGGCACTTTTTGCTTGCCGAAAAAATGAACCCGATGACCTCTTCGGAGGCAAAACCCCTGAGCAACGCTTTGAGCAAAGCCAAGCTGAATTGCGCCAAGAACTCACATCTCCTCAGCAAGGTTGGAAGTTCGTATATCATACCAATGAAAATTTCGGGAATTTTGTCTTCTTGATGAAGTTTACCCCCGAAGGTTTTGTGTCTATGGCTTCTGATGTAACCTTACCAGGTACACCTAAAAGTAGTAAATACGAAATTAAATGGGGGCAAGGCACTTTACTTTCTTTCACAACCAAAAACTATCTCCACGAACTCTCCGATGCAAAGAAAGGAATACCAGGAGCAGGTTTTGCAGGTGATTTTGAGTTTGTATACTTCGGTAAAGAAGGTAATAAACTCAAGTTTAGAACCCAGCGTAAAAAAACCGAACAATTTGTGTATTTCGAGCCCGCTACCGCACAAGATTGGGCGGATATCGAAACGCTTTCTAAAAATATAAACACTCTTGAAGAAAATAGTGATAAGTACTATTTTAAAGTGGAGAATAATGGCGTAACTACTTACTACAATATGGAGTATGATAGCAGAAACATACTTCTTACTCCTCTTTCTGACCCTAATACCACTTTACGAGCAACTGTTTCATCCAGTAAAGCAGGTATTACTTTTAACCCTGCTCTCACTTTACAAGGCAAGACCTTTACAGAATTAGTATTCGATAACAGCACTACTTCTCCTACTTACAAAGCAACCGTAGATGGTGTAACCGCTGAAGCCTTTTTCTCTCAGTTTCCTCCTGATGAATTTGTTAGTGATGATTATAAGGATATTCCTGAAAAATATAATGCTTTTGTAATTCTCCCCGCTAATCTAAAAAGCAACTCTTATATGTCAAGTGATTTTTACAATAATCTGTTAAACTTTGATAACGGCAAAGATTTCCAAATTTTTAGAATGGACTTCGATAATAATGGCACTTGCGAAATTCAAATAGCATATCAGTTTACTGCAAATACTAATTCGTGGGTATTTCTTACTTGCAAATATGAGTTAAAAAATAAGCGTTTATATTTAACAGACGCTGGAAGCTTGCAAACTACAAACACTGCTGTTTGGGAAAGAGCTGAAAATACAGCTATTTTTGCCCAAGCTAGAAAAGCTGTTACAAGAATAGTAGAACTTGGTGCAGAAGGATTCTATGTAAAAAAAGTATCTGATAATTATTCAGGATATCCTCTGTATACTTTAGAAAGTAAAAATAATCCTACTTATACAGCTCCTTTCCTTGCACTTAAAAGAAAATAAAAAAACAACTTTGCCAAAGTGTGAAACTTTGGCAAAGTTGTTTAATCTCTAAATTCTAACCCAAATGTACAAATTTATCCTTATAGTATCCGTACTCCTGCTCATTACCCATATTTTCTATGAGCCCTCAGTATTAGGCATTACTGCCCTATTACTGCTTATTGCGCTATCTATTTGGAAAATAAAACATCCATAAATAAACACCTTATGAAAAAGTTTACCCTACTCTTGCTCGCTATGAGCCTCTCGTTCTGCTCTAAGAACGACGATAACACTCCTGAGCCCGACCCTATTGCTCCAACACAAAACCCTGCCTTGATGAAAGAACTTACTGCTTCTTCGGAAGGATGGAAACTTACTTATATCTCTGCTGACGACTCTTTTGGAGGCTATCAGTTCCTAATGAAGTTCGACACTCAAGGAAAAGTATCTATGCTCTCCGATCTTAGTGGCACTGTTACTCCCACTATCAGTAGCTATAGCACCC
This sequence comes from Capnocytophaga sp. oral taxon 380 str. F0488, assembly GCF_000318255.2. NCBI lineage: Bacteria > Pseudomonadati > Bacteroidota > Flavobacteriia > Flavobacteriales > Flavobacteriaceae > Capnocytophaga > Capnocytophaga sp. oral taxon 380. The sequence goes on along the minus strand of NZ_KB291180.1, from coordinate 38,188 downwards.
AAGAAGAGGCACGTGGTTTGGTGCTCAGTTTTATAGGGCAGAATCAAATCCATCTGTTAGCCGATGCCTTACAAGGCGAAATAGGCTATGCCCATACGGGAAAGGTCTATCAGTTTTTGTACACAGGTAAAGATGGTAACAAACTTAAATTCCAGAATCTACTTGTAAAAGGCAATTCTTTTATTTACTTTGAGCCTGCTACCTCTGCCGATTGGACACGTACCCCTGCTTTGTACAAAAATATCTCTCCAATTGCTGAAAATGCAACTCATTATTTTCTAAAAGTAAGCACCGCTACGGGCACTCCTACTACTTACCCTATTCAGTTTACCAATAGAGTGTTAGCGCTGAAAGATACCCAAAGTAAAGTAGCTGTTTTAGCAACTGAAAAAGGCGTTGCTTTCAATCGCTCTTTCACTTTAGGAGGACAACCTTTCACCGAGTTGGAACGTGTTGCAGGTAGTATGCCTCCGGTGTATAAGGCAACGGTAAATGGGGTTACTGCCGAACTTTTCTATTCCTCAGTACCTCCTAATTTCTTTGACAACGACGATTATAAAGATGTCAATACCACCATTGAAGGGTTTGCTCTTATAAGCCAAGCTTTCAAAAATAATGAGTATATGACTGAAGCATTCTATGAAGATGTTTTAAAAGTCAACGCCTCTACTGATCTCTTTTTGCTCAGAATAATGTTTGAAGGTACTGATGATTGTAATATTCAAATAGGACATATATTCCCTGAAAAAGGATTTTCTATACTCCAAATTAGTTGCAAGTACGAACTTAAAAACAAGCGTTTATACTTCAAAGACAGCGATAAAAACTTAAGTACTGTTGCTCCTGACATTTGGGGAGATGAGAAAAATAAAGCTATTTTAGAACAAGCGCAACGCGCCTTAGGAAGCGTCTACGATCTTGGAGCACAAGGTTTCTATATCAAAAAATTAAATATAAAAGTTCAACCTCAAGAAGATAACCCCGTATACCTATTGCAAAGCTACGAATTTCCTTTATATGCTTTCCCTATTTGGGGAATACCTAAATAAGGGGTTAGTGATTAGTTGTTGGACGGAGTTAGACAGATAGAATAATTCTGACTTTAAATCTTTGAAAGCCTAAAAAACTAAATATAAAATGAAAAAGTTATTATTATCCCTGTTATTATGCGCTACTGTTAGCGCTTTTAGCCAAGAAAAAGGAACCGCTAAAGATAGTATTCCCTATTCTAAATGGTCATTCATACCCTCTGCCGGTATAGGTTTTGCCGAAATGATAAGCAACGATTTTCAAACTTTCGGGATTTTTGAACACGGTCATTTACAAATACACTATTATCCCGAAAGAAACTTCCGTTTGGAAACAGGATTAGGAGTATCTCATTTTTCACAAGGAAACTTTAAAGAGAGTGAAAAAGAATACTCTCTGCTAAGGGTAGCCACCCTTGAAGTACCTGTGAGATTAGAAGTGCTTACTCCTGTAAATAACAATGTTTATCTCCTTACAGGTGGGGGATTACAGTTCAACGCTCCTATATGGCATCAGTTTAAAACCCAAGACGTAAACTACCAAAGCTCCACAGGAGGTACTCTCAACCTCTCTCTTCACCTCCTCGCTGGGATAGAAATCTACGCTACCGATAAAACCATACTCTCTATTTATGGAGAATACGGAGGCTCTTTTTGGCAAAAAGGAAACTATGTAACTCGCCATCAAGCTACTATTAATGTTGGTTACACTTATATATTCTGAAAAACGTCAGTTCTCACAGGTGCGAGCCACACGGGCAGGAGAAAATTAGCAAATGGGTAGTGATAAAAAAGGTTTTTTGACAGGTCTGACTTGTCGGACAAATAGGACTGGTCAGGACTTTCGGAAGTAAACGGAAAGGTTCGGAAGGGTGTGTTGAGGTGAAAGGTGCAAAATAAGGAGTAAGATGGGTGTGCTTAGCTTATAGAGAGCTTATAGGAAG
>NZ_KB291180.1:27602-36196 GCF_000318255.2 Capnocytophaga sp. oral taxon 380 str. F0488 | reverse complement strand
GGTGTATAAGTAGTTGATTCATACTGTAATACAATAATGCTAAAAATGTTAAAAACGGGCTTTCGAGGCAAAAGTAAGAGAAAGGATAGACGGCTTACTGAAGGTCTCGGAAAGACTCTGAGAAACTCGGAGGTGCGAGCTATAAGGTCGTAAAGAGGGGAGTATAGCGATATAAATGAGGAAATAGTATTTGGTTATACCCGACTGATGTTAATCAAAAAGAGAGGGGAGACAGTTTATGTAAACTGTCTCCCCTATTGTTATATAAAATAATAGCGATGGGATTTTTCTACTGTTTAAAATACTTCTCTAAACTCTACTTCTTTATCGGTTTTGTTTACGATGAGTATTTCAGAAGACTGGGCAGTATAGCCTAAATCTTTACCTTCATCTATGGTATATTTTACCAAAATACCACCTGTAAGTGTGGTTTCTAAAGCTTTTACCACTATTTTTACTTCCTTATTGCTGGCAGGAGCCACGATAGCTAAAACGCTCTGTTTGCTGAAATCAATAGCGGTGGGGCGCGCCGTCATAGTAGTAGCACCTCCAAAGATACGGTCAAAATCAGCTTGTGAGTCGATTTTTAAAGTTTCTACTTTTGTATTTTGGAAAGTATTATTGACAAAATAGTTCTCAGCGGGAGTGTAACTTACAGCGTTTTTACTGTTGCCACAACTGGTGAGAAACATTGCTATTACTGCCATACTTAGGATAAGTCTTTTCATTATTTGTGAGTTTTTAATGATAAACCGCTAACTTATGGGCAAAAACCGTGCCAAGGCTATAAAAGGTCACGTGCAATAAGGCGTTCCATACCCATTTTTTTTGCTGCACAGTCACCTTGTAAACCGTGTAAAAAGACACCTAAGCAAGTAGCTTCTACCGCACTATAACCCTGAGCTCGTAAGCCCGTAAGCATTCCAGTAAGCACATCGCCACTACCTGCCGTTGCCATTCCTGCATTTCCAGTGGAATTTATCCAATACTTTTCTCCATCGGTTATCATCGTATAGGCTCCTTTGATGAGAAGTATTATTTTGTGCTCTTTGGCAAAGACTTTAGCTTTGGTAAGCTTGTGCAGGTCGTCGTCCCACTTACCTATAAGACGCTCTAATTCCTTAGGGTGTGGTGTGAGAATTGCATTTTTTGGAAGGTTTTTTAATTGTTCAGGGTGTTGAGCGAGAATATTCAGCGCATCGGCGTCTATTACAAAAGGTGTATCAGGGTATTGTTGAAAAAGATTAAAGAGTGCTGAGGCAGTTTCGGGATGCGTACCCCAACCGATACCCACGCCTATGGCAGAGGGTGTAAAAGGAATCTCTGCTGTCTTATAGTGTTTTTCTTCGTCACAGGTGAGTACCATCGCCTCGGGCAGAGCAGTTTGCAGTATGTTATAACCACATTGGGGAATAGCAACGGTAAGCAGACCTGCCCCTGCGCGCAATACGGCTGTTCCGCTAAGCACTACTGCCCCTATTTTACCATAACTTCCCCCTACAAGCAACGCGTGCCCATAAGTACCCTTGTGCGAAAATTTAGCACGTCGTCGTTGTAATTGCTGTATATCGGATTCAAGATAGTAGAAATCCGGGTGAAGAGTCTTAAAAAATTGCTCGTCTAAACCTATGTTGAGCACTTCCCACTTACGGATATAGCAACCTGTGGAAGGAAGGAAGAAAGGCAATTTCGGGGCTTGAAAAGTGAGCACTTGTTGAGGGTGTACCCAAACCTCCTCGGAAGACGGAATGTGTTCGGTAGGCAGACCCGAGGGCATATCTACACTTAATATATAGCTGTTAGAGTCGTTTAAATTCCGAAATATTTGTTGTATCCATTTAAGAGCTGGACGATTGAGTCCAATGCCAAAAACAGCATCTATCACTATCTTACCAAACGTAATATTATTTACTTGTTCGGCTCGTATTTCGGCAATCGCAATTCCTTGTGTTTCTAAGAGTTCTTTATTCTGCTGGCAATCGGGCGATAGGTGTTCGCTAAAGCAAAGCAGATAAGTATTCACTTGCCAACCGTCAGCTATGAGCATACGCGCCAAAGCGAGACCATCTCCTCCGTTGTTCCCCGTACCTGCCAATACGGTAACAGTTCGCTCTTTGGGGAGGTGTTCTTTTATCCACTCAAAGAGTTTGGTTGCGGCGCGCTCCATCAGTTGCCACGAGGTGATTGCTTCAGCAGAGATAGTATACGCATCAGCTTCGCGCATTTGTTGTGTGTTTAGAATTTTCATTTCTCCAAAGTAAAAAGAAGTTAGCTAATCAAAACTTTTGCTAATCTACTAATCTGCTAATTTCTAAATTAAATTGCGTGCGTAACTCACTTTTAATTCTTATTAGGTTTATAGAGCGATTGCTTAAAGAGCTCATCAGGTTTCATTGCCAAAATTTTCAGCATAGATTCCTCTTTGTGATTTTTGGCATAGGCTTGTACTATGCGCAACCCTATAAATCTCCCTATTTGTCCTGGTGATTCGTTGTCTAATTCTAAGTAAAACTTAGAGAAGGGAGCTGGATACAAAAAGCGGGTGAGCAATTTCTTATCCGTTTGATACAGCAATTCTTTTTCTATAAAATAACGCCATATCTCAGCTTCGTTTGCCTCAGCCCAAGCGTATTTCTTTGCGTCATACCGCAAAAGGTCAGCGGGTGTTTTTTTGGGTAATAACTCACTTTCTAAATAGAGCTTCTTGCCCTCGTAAATCATATTGTCCAAGAAAGTGAGGTGTATGCCACGAGGTACGAGTTTATCGGCAAAAGCATCAGCTACATCTATCACAAGGTTTTTCTTGTCTAAATCAGCCCTGATGTACTTATCCATATCTTGGTAGTATTTGTGTTGAGTTCCTAAGTAATTATCTGTACCGATAAGTAAGAGACTATCGGCATAAATCACTCGGGTTTCATAAGCTACCCTACTGATGAGCATCACTACCTTAGGTGGCTCAAACTTGGGGAAATAGTACTTAATATGCTGAAACAAGTTCTTAATCTCTTTCTTCTCAGCAGAAAGTGTACCTACACTCTTTTCAATTTCTCCGTACAAATCGGCATAATGCAGATTCGCAAAAGCAGGAATATCAGGGAAGATAGAACCCTTACGTATCTCACACCACTCTTCGGGAGTAACGCTCTGAGTAAAAAAATAAGGATACTGTGCACTTAACTCACCCATTTTTGCGTCGGGAGTTTTCATAAAGAGCGAATCAAGACGTATCCAATCAAAGTTCATCGGAATCGCTGCTATTTCTTTCTCTTTTTTGTCGCTACAAGCCATTGCTAATAGCAGACTCGTAAAAATGAATATTTTCTTTATCATAGTATTTGTTATTAGTCGTTAGTTTTAGCTCTTTAGATTATTGTCCAAATCGGCTATTATCCCACACCAAAAAACTGCATATCTGTTCCTCTTTGGGTGCAAAGATAAAGCAAATTTATCAATTTAACAATTAGTTGTCAGCCTTCAGCCTCGTATAACCAGTCTGGCTCGCCCAAGTAATCGCCTGTCGTACTGCAACCAATAATAAGAAAAGTCGTTCAGCACCTTGCCAAACGACCTTTCTCAAATATTAACCCTCTAAAATTATTTCTTCTTTTTCTTCTCAAAATTCACCGCACACGAGTCGATTTCCGATACGCGCAAAGTGTTTACCATTCCCTTGCCTTGCATTGGCATCGATACGAGGCTTATCATTATATCACCCATATCCACGTAGCCTTTTTCGTTGGCAATGTGGTTAATGTCTTCAATAAGCTCATCAGTAGAGACAAAGCGGTCGTAGTAGAAAGTAGTTACCCCCCACAAAAGGTTCAACTGGGTGAGGATGCGCTTGTTGGCAGTAAAGATGAGAATGTGCGAATTAGGTCGGTACGACGAAATGCGGAAAGCAGCATACCCACTGTTTGTAAGCGAAGTAATTACTTTGGCATTGGTGTCGTTCGCCATCTTGGCTGCGTGAAAACAGATAGTGTTAGTTACATAGCGCAACGAACGGATAAAAGGTGTAACAAGTGGTACTTGTATCAAATTCGAATCCTCTACACTCTTGATGATGCGAGTCATTTGTTGGATTACCTGTACAGGGTATTTTCCTACCGAAGTTTCGCCTGAAAGCATTACCGCATCAGCACCGTCCATTACCGAGTTTCCTACATCGTTTACCTCAGCACGGGTAGGTGTCAAGCTGGAAATCATACTTTCCATCATTTGGGTAGCGATGATTACCGGAATGTGGTGTGATTTAGCTTTGCGCACCAATTCTTTTTGGATAAGAGGTACTTCTTCAGCAGGGATTTCTACCCCAAGGTCACCACGGGCAACCATAATCCCATTACAAGCTGCCATAATCTTATCAATATTCACCAAGGCTTCTGGCTTTTCTATCTTGGCAATGATAGGAATTTCGTGACCTGCATTCTCTTTGATGAGGTCTTTTAAATCCTGAATGTCTTCAGGGTGACGCACAAACGATAACGCAAACCAGTCTACGTCTTGTGTGATAGCAAAAAGGGCATCACGCACGTCTTTTTCGGTAAGCGCAGGGAGTGATATTTTGGTGTTAGGCAAGTTCACGCCCTTTTTAGATTTCAGCGGACCGCCTTGCACTACTACCGCTACTACCTCGTCTTCACGGTTGGTGGATTCTACTTCAAAGATGAGCTTCCCATCGTCTAACAAGATACGCTCTCCTGGGTTCACGTCCATTGGGAAAGCTTTGTAGTTCATATACACGCGCTCTTTAGTACCTACGAAGGGCTCTCCGGTAACGAAAGTAACTCGGTCACCTGGGTATACCGTAGCGTCGTCTTCCATTACTCCCACACGCAATTTAGGACCTTGTAGGTCAGCGAGGATAGCTGTATGAAAGCCGTTTTCTTCGTTGATTTGGCGAATCATTTGCACGCGGTTGCGCACATCGTCGTAATCGGCGTGCGAGAAGTTGATGCGGAATACATTTACCCCCGCAACCATCATATCTCTTATTACCTCAGGACTCTCGGTCGCTGGACCTAAGGTCGCTACAATCTTTGTTTTCTTTGTATTTAACATTCTTGAAAAATCAATTTATATTTTTTATCTAGGGTATCAATTGCTATTTCTCGTGCGGTAGTGGCGGGCACTTCACGAAGCCGATTTAAAATTTTCGGTATATCCAGCCGCCCTTCAGTATCTATCTTCAAAAAGTAATCCACCTTCTTTTCGTTCTCAACCAAATATTGCACCTGTGGCAGTTCTTCAAAAAGGGTAACCACAGCGGTAGGAGCTTGTGTATCTTGCAGTTTGTTAGCTATACAATGCCAAGTAATATCCGTAGAGGTGTCGTCCCAAGTATAATAAGAAAACTGTTCTCCCGAAGGCATCGTCAAACAAGCCTTTCCTTTTGTCTTAGCCAACTGCAAATGTAGCGTTTTATTTAAAAAATACGCCAGCTGATAGTCTTCCAAATGGGTGTGAAGAGCGATAAGTTTATAATCGCAAAAAAACTCTGTCGATAGCTTCAGTTTTGCCATAACCACTCATTTCGGGTGCAAAGATACAAAACAATTCACAATTAGCAATTAACCATTGATAATTTTAACACGATAGCTTCTTCTACTATCAAAACCGCACTCCAAAGCTAAATCCTATCCCTCTATACTCCATCATCTCAGGAGTCTCACTCCAAAAAAGAGGTTCTGCTACATCAAAACTCGTGTAAGAAGTATAAGCCGATAAAAACATACTATACTTATTTCTCACTAAAAACGGAATGGACAGCCCTACCTTCACTTCCCCTATTGATGACTTTACTAAGGTGCTCAAGGGCAGAAAGCCAGCTACTTGTACAAAAATATTTCCCTGATAATTCTTCACAGGGTTCAAACGGATTACACTACCCAATTTTAATCCTGAGGCTACAGGATTTTGAAAATGTGTAAAACCGCCTACCGCTCCTACACTCAATATCCTAAACAAGCGGTAATTTACTGTAAAATCACTTGAGATAATAGGCTTCTCATTTAGTAATGCCTCATTGCCTTCATACAAATTCGTACGAGAGTTTAACCAGCTATAAGAGTATTTTGCGCCACCATTTCGAGGAAAAGTAAAACTTAATTCCCCTTGATAAAACCACCTACTTTCTTTCTCAGGCACTACTTGCGTTATAGTTTCCGTGCTTACATTTCCTATAACCGATGTGCTTTCCATATTTTCCTGTGCCGTAGCCAATCCCACAGCAAAAAAAGGTATTATATAAAGTATTTCTTTCATTCTATAATTATTAAGTTTTAAAACCGTATCCCAAAGCCAAAACCGACTCCGCGATACTCTACTAAGTCCGGTGTTTCATCAGCAAATAAGGGTTTAGCAGGGGTAAAACTTGTATAAGAAGCGTGTAGAATAACCCCGACACTGTATGATTCTTCAACAAGAAGAGGTATACTCAATCCTATCTTTGCCTCTCCTGTTGAAATTTTTACGTTATGTAAAGGAAAAAAACCAGAAAACTGAGCAAAGACATACCCAAAAGAGTCTTCAATAAGCTCATATCGTATGACACCTCCTAATTTTAAAGCTGTAGCAATAGGATTTCTGAAATGATTTATCCCTGTTAATGCTCCTATGCTAAATCTCTCAAAGAGTAAATAATTCATAGAAAAATCCGTGGAATATATTACTTTTGTTTTTAATACAATATCTTCATTTCCTTTTATATTTGCTGTCTTTGTATTAAAAGAATAAATAGATTTATCTTTATTGGGTACCGTAAGGTTTACCTCAGCTTGTGAAAACCAACGTTTGTCTTCAAGATTTTGTCCTTTTACTAAATATGGAAGTACTAAAAAAAATATTATATAAACTATTTTTCTCATAATAATCTCTTTTTATTTTTCATAAACCATTCTCACACCTCTCCAAGTACCTCCTACTCTTGCCATACCGTAAAAATCATATTTTACAGTCTTATATTCTCTTAATTCGGGAGGTTTTACTCCAAAATTGTTATACCATTTACCTCCCTTCTTGTCAACAGAACTTGTAAAGGTAAGAAGAAATCCATAGTCAGTGCTTAGATGTATTTTTTTCTTATTTGTATTCTCACCTTGGTAACGTTCTGCAAAATACATTGCTTCTATTTCATCTTCAAACTGAGGGGTTCTAACCACAGCAAACTCTTTATCTTTTGAACCTATATTTCTCAGAAAATCAAAACCCATTTTATAGAGTGTTGCAATATTTTTTTGTGACAATAAATCTGATACAAAAAGCTCTTTTTCATAGTCTATTTTATACCCAGCGACACTTGGAATATAAATTGTAAGTAATTTTTCATTATTATATTTTATAAAAGGAAGTTTTGCTTCCTCTACTTTAAAAGTTGATTTTAAATAATTATTTTGTGCGTGAAAGTAAAAATCTCCTTTGTAAGCAAGTATAATAAACTCATTTTCATCCTTAGCCGCTTGTAACTCTTTAAGAGGGGCTGTAGGCATTTTGTATGTCATATAAATATAATTAATTCCTAAAACTACTTCATTAGCCTTTGATGCCCACCATATCCTAAAGCGACGTGTTTGATTTCTTACTGAAATACCTACTGACTTATAAAATCCGTAGTTTTGATTAAAAAATTCTATTTTCACACGATGTCTTCTGTCAAAATGCTCTGTTGCGACTCTACTTTCTCCAAATATTCTATGAAGAAACCAATTTCTATCTCCTCTTGTTATAGGCAATCCATCAATAATAGGTTGTAATTCATTAGCTGGCGTTAAGTTTGCTATTCTTTTTTGCTCTTCTTTAATATTGTTTCTCTCTAATTCAGAGATAGGAGCTATAAATCTGTATACCCCGTCTGCTACTTGCTGTTTTCCAGAAGCAGTCTCCCGAAGTTTTAATAATTCCTCAGCTGAAAGTTGAGGTTGACGATCTTTTAGATAGTTTTTAAGTTTAAGAGAATCCTTTAGATGAGAAGAAAAAACTCCTCTTGTAGTAAACTTGTATAAAGTGTCTTTTACAACTATTTCATTATTTTCATCAATAAAAGAAGCTAAAAGAGGGTCAGAAATCATATTTTCTTCCTCTTTCTCCTCTTCTGTTTCATCATCAACCGTATCTGGTCTTCCTTCATAAAGTTTTATGAGTTCAGGGTCATTTTCTATATCCCCTATAGGATATTTAGGACGAAATCCTTTTAAATAAAGTTCTTTCATCTTTTTTTCTAAAAGTTCTTCATCATTTCTCAATTCCCCCATCATTTTAGATAAACTCTCTGAGGAAGAAAACTGGTAACGTCCTCCAACTACCCCATCGGTTACAAGAGTTTGTTGTGGTTCTTCGTTTTTTTGGTCTTCTACAAATGTGTCATTATCTTTCTTACAGCTAGTAATGATAAATGACAACAAAATTGTACTTAAAAAAATTCTTTTCATATAGCTTCTTCTTTTATTTCGGTGCAAAAATACAAAAATAACACACAATACCAAAAAACAATTTTCAGGACACATCTCATTGTCCTTTGTTTTATTTTCGTTTTTCTTCTCGTTTATCACCTCCTAATCCTTCTCCTTTAACTATTCACTACCAACTACTTACAT
>NZ_KB291180.1:21555-27582 GCF_000318255.2 Capnocytophaga sp. oral taxon 380 str. F0488 | reverse complement strand
CCTCCTTACACCCTTTTTTCATCAAAAACCCTCCTTCTCTTCTTCCGAACCTTTCCGATACCTTTCTATTCCCTCAGCTCTCCCCAATAAAGCCATCAATCTCGTCTTACTTCCGTCCGACAAGTCCTAATCGTCCGATAACTCCGAATATATACAACAAAAAAGGCTGTCCTAAAATAGGACAGCCTTTATTATATAACTTATACGGTTCGTACGTGCCTGTGTGGCTCACACGCTCGCACTATTTTACTCCGTGCATCATCGCTTGAAGTTTCTTGTTAAGGAGTATCATTCCTAAACCGCAGAGGATTACAAATCCTGAAACCGCAGCAAATACTACGCTTGCCCCAAGTTTCTCTACGTAAGAAGCAATCACTCCTCCTGCTGCATTGGCGAAGAAAGCAGCCATCATCCAAACACCCATCATAAGTCCTGCTAAACGTGGAGGTGAAAGTTTTGTAACCGTAGAAAGTCCTACGGGTGATAAGCACAATTCACCAATCGTATGAGTAAGGTAAGTAAGCACCAACCAAGCTAAGCTGGCTTTCACTGCTATATCTTTAGGGTCTACCCCTATGGAGCCACCGCGCTCATAAACAGCGCCAAGCATAAAGAAGAACCCTACCCCTAAGAGTATCATTCCCATTCCCATTTTAAACGGAGTAGTGAGACGTTGTCCCATTTTAGTGCCCCAGAACGATGCAAATACCGGTGCTAACAATACAATGAACAATGGATTTACTGATTGGAACCAAGCAGTAGGAATTTCAAAGCCCATCACCGTCCTGTTGATATAGTTATCGGTATAAAGGGTAAGCGAAGAACCCGCTTGCTCAAATCCTGCAAAAAAGAAGATTGCAAAGAAGAAATAGATAAAGATAACAGCAATGCGCTCTTTTTCTTCTTTGGTAAGTGGTTTTTGCACTTCGGCTTCCGAAAGTTCTTGTATTTTTTTCTTACCACCTTTTGGTTGCAATCCAAGGTCGCCTAAGTATTTCTGTGCAAAGAAAACAAATATCAACTCTCCTATAAGCATCCCGATAGCAGCTGCCAAGAATCCATATCTATACCCGTAAGAAAGGATTATTTCTTTTCCTTGTGCATCTACACCGTGAGTAGCAAAGATGTTATCAGTAAGGAATCCTGTAATGAGTGGTGCTAAGAAAGCCCCTAAGTTAATACCCATATAGAAAATCGAGAAAGCCGAGTCTAAACGTTTATCACCTGATTCATAGAGCCCTCCTACCAAGGCTGAAATGTTCGGTTTGAAGAACCCGTTACCTATAATCAACAAAAATAGCCCTAAATATAAGCCAAAGTGAGTGTTTATAGAGAACAACGCAAACTCACCGAAGAACATTATGAGTCCCCCTAACAATACTGCCCTGCGCTGTCCTAAAAAGTTATCGGCTATCCAACCGCCAATCAGTGGAGTGAAATAGGTAAGTCCTGTGGCAAAGCCATAGATAAGACTCGCTGTAGCTTTATCGAAAGCCAATCCGCCTTCAAGCCACGTCTTGGTGAGGTATAACATCAAAATACCACGCATTCCATAGTAACTGAAACGCTCCCACATACCTGTTAGGAACACCAAATAAAGCCCCTTAGGGTGCTTCTTTTTCGCATTTTCTACGTTTGTATCCATTTATTTAATAAATTAAAAAGTTTGTTTATAAATTTTCTATGATAAAATTCGTCATTTTTGTATATAACTGATAGCGTGTACTACCTGTGTTGTCGTAAATACCGTGATTCTTATCGGGATAGATGAGCCAATCAAAATCTTTTTGCAAACTCACCAAGGTATTGATGAGCACCATTGCGTTTTGCACGTGTACATTGTCATCGGCACTACCGTGAATGAGCAGGTATTTACCTTTGAGTTTGGCAGCGTGAAACAACGGTGAATTTTCGTCGTAACCTTTTGCGTTCTCTTGGGGGGTGCGCATAAAACGCTCGGTGTAAATAGTATCGTAAAAACGCCAATTGGTAACAGGGGCTACTGCTATTGCCATTTTAAATATATCGCCTTTTTGAAACAGACAGTTAGACGACATAAATCCGCCAAAACTCCAACCCCATATCCCTATTCTGCTCTTATCTATATAAGGATAAGCCCCTACGAGCTGAGCGACTTCTGCTTGGTCTTCAACTTCGTATTTACCCAGTTGCTGATAGGTACATTTCTTAAAATCTGCTCCTTTGTAACCTGTGCCTCTGCCGTCTACACATAGCACTATATATCCTTTTTGGGTGAGCATTGCGTGCCAAAAGTCGTTCATATCCCACCATTGGTCGGCTACTTCTTGTGAACCTGGTCCTGAGTATTGGTACATCAAGAGCGGATATTGCTTTTTAGGGTCGAAATCCTTAGGTTTAAGCATATAAGCGTTGAAAGTACCCTTAGCAGTTTTCAGTTCCATAAACTCTTTTTCGGGCAAATTATAGGCTTTCAATCGTTGGGCGTATTCGGCATTGGTAACGATTTCTTTGAGTTGCTTTCCACTTTTGGTATCGTTTAGCGTATAGCGTGGAGGCGTAGTGGCATTGGCAAAAGCGTGGATATACATAGAAAAATCCCCACTGAATGTGCCTTTGTTTGTTCCTGCCTCAGTAGAAAGCGCGCGAGGGGCTTTGCCTTTGAGGTTTACCGCATAGAGTCCTCGGCGGGTAGAACCTATTTGGGTAGATTGGTAGAACAACTGCTGGGTTTTAGGATCATAGCCATAACAATCGGTTACTTCCCAGTTACCACGCGTGAGCTGGCGTACTAATTTTCCTTTGGCATTGCAGTAGTAAAAATGATTATTTCCATCTTTCTCCGATTGATAAATAAAACTATTATCGGGTAAAAATAGTATCTCCTTGTTGATGCTTACATAAGTCGCGCTGGTTTCTTTCACTAAGGAAGTCGTTGCCTTCGTGTGGCTATTCACTTGTAAGAGTTGCCAATCGTTTTGGTGGCGATTGAGAGTTTGTACCGTCAGCTTATGAGGGTCGTTTGTCCATTGCAAACGTGGTATATAATAGGCTTTCAAGGGTATTTCAGCCACCGATTTATCAGCCACAGTATAGATATGCAAACTCACCGCCGAATTAGCTTCCCCTGCTTTGGGATATTTGAAAGTATAAGGTGTAGGATAGAGGTCGTAACCGTAGATGTCCATTGAAAACTCAGGTACTTTGCGCTCATCCGAACGTATAAATGCTAATTGTGTACCATCGGCATTCCAAGCAAATAGTTTCACAATCCCGAACTCTTCTTCGTACACCCAATCAGCAGTACCATTGATGATAGCGTTCTTCTGTCCGTCGGTAGTGATTTGGGTTTCCGCACCCGTCGTGAGGTCGTATAAATACAAGTTGTTTTCGTATACAAAAGCCAATTGCTTACCATTAGGTGAAAAAGTGGGGACTTGTATGCGCTTATCGCTCACTTTTTTAAGGTCGCCAGTGGCGAGGTCGTACAGAAAATAATCGGCTATAAACGAATGTCGGTAGATATCCTCTTTTCGGGTAGCGATGAGGAGCTTTTTCTCATCGGGAGAAAACTCATAGCTCTCAATCCTATTCACCCTTTCATTAGTTTCAAAGAGTGTTTGTACTTTGCTGAGCGTTGCAAAGTCGTAAAGGTTGATTTCCTGAATGTGTTTGTCACGGTTATATTCGAGCACTGTATATTGCGGGGTTTTCTTCAGTGCCTTCAAGTTGTACATACGTTCGGGGTAAAAAGCGTGTTGCGTCCAGATATTCTCTAAAGAAATAGACTGTGCAGATAACAAGTAAAAGCTAAGAAATAAAGCCAACAAAAGCTGGGTATGTAAGTATTGGTGCACTCTATTGCGTCTAAATACAGCCACCTTTTGTAATTCATAATTCGCCATTTCTAATTAGTCTTTTGTCATTTATCATTAACCTTTAACCATTGATTATTAATTTCGCGGTCAATATTAGTCAATATTTTTGATATAGAAGCTATCTTTTAATCTGTTTTTTTATATTTATTTTCTATATGATTGATTTTGAATAGCTCTCACTGTTCAACCGATTTTCATATTCCCCTAATACTTTTAGCTCTTCTGTCATAATATCCAAAAGTTGCATCGCTTGCTGGTATCGGGCATAGCTATCAAACATCACATCTACAAAGAATGCGTATTTCCAAGGAGTCTCTATTACAGGTAACGACTGTATTTTAGTCATATTCATATCGTAATCGCGTAACACGTTCAGCACCGTTGCCAAACTACCACTCTTGTCATATACTTGGAATTTAAGCGTTTCCTTATTGATACCTCTTTTGGGTAGGTGTGCATCAGTAGTTCTGAGTACCACAAAGCGGGTAGCATTACGCTTAATGGTTTGTATGCTTTCCGCAATAATAGGCAAGCCGTAGAGCTCAGAAGCCGATGCCGAAGCAATAGCCGCTACACCTTTGAGTTGTTGCAAGTGTATCTGTCGTGCTGCCTCAGCTGTATCAGGAGATTCCACCAGTCGTATATCAGGATAATCGTGAAAGAAATCCTTACACTGCAACAGTGCCATATAGTGCGAATGCACCTCAGTAATATCCTCTAAGCGTTGCCCTCCTAGCGCCATCAAGTGGTGCTGTATGTTCATATAGTGCTCCCCTGTAATATGCAGGTTATGGCGGTCTATAAGCGCATAATTAGGTAATATTGCTCCTGCAATGCTATTCTCAATAGCCATCACGCCCCAGTTAGCATCGCCTTTCAGCAGTGCTTTCACTACCGCATCAAAAGTACGACATTCCAGTACCTCTATATCTTTGCCAAAGTAACTCTCAGCCGTCTGATAGTGAAACGAACCTTTGATACCCTGTATTGCTACTTTTTCACTCATTTACATATTAAAAATCACCCCTTGCGCATCTTTTTATGGCAATATCGCTCCTACTGCTATATCACAGCGGTGTCCGGGTTGTCCGTGAGGCGGATTAGGCTTCCCTGAAAAGCCTGGTTCAGTAGTCCCCGTGTGCTGTTGCGCCATTTTCGGGTCGATAACTATTTGTTGCTCTACCGTTTTAGGCGTAGCTGGTGCTTGCTGTTTCACAGGCTTACTGTTCAGCGGAGCGCCCACCGGTATATCACAACGGTGTCCTGGTTGCCCGTGAGGCGGATTCAGTTTCTGTCCCTTCGTCGCCACCGCTTGCTGTGTCTGAGGTTGTGCCACCTGCACCTGTTGCACTTGTGGCATACCTCCCGAAACTAGGGGCTTAGCATCGGCACTGCTCACAGGTTGTGCTTGTGTTTGCGTTTGAGCTATCACATTGCTGTCGTTGGGTAGCGGAGCCCCCACGGCTATATCACAACGGTGTCCTGGCTCTCCGTGAGGCGGATTGAGCTTTGCTCCTTGCTGTGTAGCTGGTAGCGATACGTTGTTAGAAAAATTCGCCCCACCCGCACCAAACGGATTTCTTTCGTTGCTCTTATCACGCGCTTCCTCAGCTTTTTGAGTGTTAGCAAGAGCATCTTCGGCAACAGCTATTTCCTGTTGTCCGTTATTACAAGCCATTAGGGCAAACATTGTGGCGGTGAGTATAGTAAATCTTACATTCATAAATGGGTAAATTTTCGGCAAAGATAGAAAATAATTATCAATTAGCAATTCACCCATAAATATTTTCTCACCCCCAGCACTGTAAGTTCTTACATCTGTTATATATCCTACACAATCCCTATTTACATAGTTCTTTTTTCTACGAAAACGCTTCCTCACAGATATCCTCTTGTCAATCGTCTCTCGTCATTTCTTCCCTTTTCCATCACTAATTCCCCTTCTTTGAAGGTAGCCAGCAATAGCTGAATATGTGCCTCTCGAGAGCGAAGTATGTATAAGGGCGGAGGTTTGTCACCTTTTTCCAGCTTGTCCCCCTTCGGGGGTTCGGGGGCTTACCAAATAAATGACTCGCCACATTCCCCCTTTGGACGGAAGTCCGCGAGAGCAAAGTATATGTAAAGGGGGAGGTTTCTTTTGATTTTCCGTCATACTCCCTCCTAGTGCCTA
>NZ_KB291180.1:20351-21535 GCF_000318255.2 Capnocytophaga sp. oral taxon 380 str. F0488 | reverse complement strand
CCCTCCTTACACCCTTTTTTCATCAAAATCTCTCTTAACCTTCTTCCGAACTTCTCCGTTTCCTTCCGCTCTCTCTAACCTATCCAATTTGTCCGACAAGTCTGACCTGTCAAAAAATGATTTTTATCACTATTCATTTTCTAATTTCCTAATTTCCACATTTGCTAATCTGCTAATTTAACAGCCCGTGCGGCTCGCACCTTTGGCAAAGTTAATTATCAGTATTTTTGGCATTTCTGACATTATCAGTATTTCTGACATTATCAGTATTTCTGGCATTATTGGCATTTTTAGTATTATTGGCATCATTATTTTTGTTTTATAAATAATAATTCACTACCTTTGTACCGAATTTTAATTATGTTCATTATGAAAAAGGTAAACAACGCTGATGACTTTTATAATGCCTGTATGTGATGACCCTGCCAACATTTTCCTTAATTCGTATTTTTAATAATAAGCATATGAAAAAATCAAAACCAAACCGAATTATAGGCGCTTTCCTAATACTAATGGCAATCGCCTATCTGTACAACAACTGGACTTCCGCCAAACAAGGGTTTCTTGAAGGATTGTTCGGACAATAGTTATTAACATTAATACTCGTTTGTAATATGAAAACAAAAGAATCAGAAACAGTATCCATACCCAAAATGATATTCTTAGCCATTCTACTATGGTGGTTCTTATATGGCGTTTTTTATGCCTTAGGAGAGTTTGTAGGGAATATCCAGAAAGACTTATGAATTTTCTTACCTCAGTCCGTCGCCTTATTCTTAGTGACAAAAGACTAACCCTTGTAGCTGTTATCTTGTCTATGTTTTTTATTTATAGATTAGGGAAAGCTACAGGCGAATTTTTGTATTATATCTCTCATTAAACCCTTATATTATGTGGTTAGTTATTGTATTTTTATGTATCTTTTTAGCCAGTGCTTATCGCGAGAAAAATAAAGAAAGACGTTTGGTACTTTCTATTATTTGGGCGATAGCAATACTCCTTACCATAGGCTTTCAAATAGGAAGAGACCGAGCAAAAGCCGATATAACTACAGAAGAATCTGTGATTTCAAAAACTAAATAATAAGAATGCTCGTATAGCTCGCTCCTCCGAGTCCCTTCGTCAGTGTGAGCTACAAGCTCACGCTCCATTTCTCATTTTCTCATTTTCTCATTTTCTCATTT
>NZ_KB291180.1:14850-20331 GCF_000318255.2 Capnocytophaga sp. oral taxon 380 str. F0488 | reverse complement strand
CTCATTTCCTCATTTCCTCATTTCCTCATTTCCTAATTTCCTAATTCTCTAATTTGCCACATACTCAGCTGTCATAAATTTTACCTTTTACCTTCCAAAAACTTTTTTTTGCTTTTTATTTGCTTTTATCTTTTTTTGTTTATATCTTTGTCCTCTAAAACAATCGTAAGTTTTAGAATGTTAAACGAAACTATTATATTATGAATGAATTAACAGAAAAAGACCGCCAATTGCTCATTAAAAAAGGGATCTCCGAAGAAATACTCGATGCCCAAATAGCGCAATTCAAACAAGGAATTCCTCCTATACAACTGTATAAAGCCGCTGTGATAGACGATGGTATTATTCCGCTCAGCAAAGAAGAAGCCGCCAAGTACGCTGCTATATACCAAAAACGAAAACGAGGTAACACTATCCTCAAATTCGTGCCTGCCTCTGGTGCGGCTACCCGTATGTTTAAAGCTCTTTTCGCTTTCCGAGACGATTTCGAACCCGATCGTGAGTCATTTATAGCTTATGTCAATAGAACAGGTAACAAGGAAGTTAAAACCTTCTTCGAAGGTCTCGAACGCTTTGCCTTTTATCCTATCTTAAAAGTTGCTATTGATAAAAATCACCCCGACTTTTCCTCACTAAACGAAGATATCCAAAAACACATCATCGTCAATACGCTTCTCAATGAAGAAGGGTTGGGCTATGGCAATATGCCTAAGGGATTATTACCTTTCCATAAGCATTCCGAGAAAATCGCTACTCCTTTTGAAGAGCACTTCCGCGAAGCAGTACTTTATGCCTCCGATGAGGAAGAAGCCCACCTGCACTTCACCATCACCGAGCAACATACCGAAGCTTTTTATAAGGAACTCAACCATATCAAACCTATACTCGAAGAACGCTATAACATTACTTTCGATGTAACTTTCTCTTACCAAAAACCAAGTACTGATACAATTTCGGTAACCGAAGATAATGAGTTTTTCCGCGACGAAGAAGGCAATTTACTCTTCCGCCCTGCGGGTCACGGAGCGCTACTCAGCAACCTCAACGATATCGATGCCGACATCATCTTCATCAAGAATATTGATAATGTGGTAGTGAAAAAGTATACCGATGAGACCGTGTTTTACAAAGAAGCGCTCGCCGGAAAACTATGTGAAGTACAAGACGAAGTGTTTAAAATCCTACATCGTATAGATAATGATAAGATTAAGAAGAAAGAGATTAAGCATATCCTCGATTTCCTCAAAGAAATTAATATCTCTGTTCCCGATTATCTCTATAAATTCCGCCGTCAATATGCTATGGAGTTTATCAAAGAGCAACTGAATCGCCCTATACGCGTATGCGGAATGGTGAAGAACGAAGGAGAACCCGGTGGAGGTCCTTTCTGGGTGAAAGATGGAGAAAACTATAGTTTACAAATCATCGAATCTGCACAGGTGAATATGGCAGATGCCAAGCAAAAGGAAATTTTCCAGCAATCTACTCACTTTAACCCCGTAGATTTGGTTTGTGGCACGAAGAACTATAAAGGCGAGAAATTCGATTTACAACAGTACGTAGATCCTAACCAAGCCTTTATAACTTCCAAAACCTTTATGGGCAGACCGCTAAAAGCTCTCGAACTCCCTGGTTTGTGGAACGGCTCAATGGCTCACTGGATTACCCTATTCGTAGAAGTACCTATCATCACCTTCAACCCCGTAAAAGTAGTAAACGATTTATTGAAGAAAACTCACCAAGGATAATTCTTTATTAACAATTGATATTATTAAGAAAGCATTGGCAAAGGTCGTGCTACGACCTTTGCCAATGCTTTTTGTGTAATAACCTTTTACCTTTTATCTTTTACCTTTTACCTAACTATACACTCCCCCGTTGATATTAATCACTTCTCCGGTGATATACGAAGCTTTTTTAGAGACTAAAAACGATACGAGGTCAGCTACTTCTTCGGCTTCCCCAAAACGACCTACCGGTATAAGTTTCACGAGGTCTTCTTCGTTGAGAGAAGAGGTCATATCAGTGCGTATAAAACCAGGAGCAATGGCATTCACGGTGATGTGTCTTTTGGCTACTTCTTGCGCCAAGGCTTTGGTAGCCGCAATAATCGCTCCTTTGGCAGCCGAGTAGTTAGTTTGCCCTGCGGTTCCCTTCACTCCCGATACCGATGAGATGTTGATAATACGTCCATAACGATGGCGTAGCATCTTTTGGATAAAGAAATTAGTTACATTGTAGAAGCCGTCGAGGGTAGTGGAAATCACCTTGCTCCAATCCTCTTGGGGCATCCACATAAAGAGTCCATCACGGTTAATACCCGCGTTGTTCACAATCACCTCTACTACGGCATCTTTATTGTCGTGTTGCCATTTGGTAAGGGCTTCGGTAGTACTTTGGTGGTCAGATACGTCAAAGCGTATAATCTCTCCCTCACGTCCTAATTTCTTGATGTGATTGAGTGTTTCAAGTGCAGCTACCTCATTGTTTTGGTAAGCAATGAGTAAATGATAATCGGTGTCTTGTGCGAGCTTTTCGCATATAGCGCGCCCTATACCTCGCGAACCACCTGTAATAATAGCATACTTTCTCATTTTATTTAGGTAAGAGGTAAGAAGTAAGAGATAAGAGAAATAGAGACTCTTATTTTACTGAATACACTCTTGTTTAATATTTATTATTGATTTAATTTATTATTGAATTAAGTAATCCATTTTCTGCCTAAAACCGTCCTACATTTCTTACCTCTTATCTCTTATCTATTCAACTTCTCTTTTGTAGTTTTTACCGTTTGTGCAAGCATTTTAATGATTTCATCACAGTCTGCGTGAATATTATTATACTCTGTAGTTGTTAAATATTGTGCTCTATAAAGGAGCTCTAACCAATAATCTGTTTCAGCAGCTTCTTTTAAGGCTATGCTTGCTTTATTCAAATAGTCAGCATCAGAGATAGCAAATTCTTGTTCTGCTAAATTAGCACCAATACTTGTTCCTGACCTCAATATCTGTTTAGATATTACATATTCTCTTTTTTGCTCTTTCAGATATTCATATAGGTGTATAATTCTTAAAGCAAAATCCTTTGATTTATTTCTTACTATACTAGTTCTCATTTTGTTTAGGTAAG
The DNA here is from genome assembly GCF_000318255.2 of Capnocytophaga sp. oral taxon 380 str. F0488. Lineage (NCBI taxonomy): Bacteria > Pseudomonadati > Bacteroidota > Flavobacteriia > Flavobacteriales > Flavobacteriaceae > Capnocytophaga > Capnocytophaga sp. oral taxon 380. The sequence continues at coordinate 17,202 of NZ_KB291180.1, read as the reverse complement.
AGGTAAGAAGTAAGAGATAAGAGGGGTAGGGGCTCTTATTTTACTGAATACACTCTTGTTTAATATTTGTTATTGATTTATTATTGATTGAATTTATATATTGATTTAAGTAATCTATTTTCTACCTAAAACCGTCCTACATTTCTTACCTCTTACCTCTTATCTCTTATCTTTTAAAAAGTTGGTGGCTTCCTTCAAGTAAGTATAAAACACCAAATCTTCCTTAAAGAACGGAATAATGGCTCTTATTTCCCTATACCATTCTTTTGTAGTGCTCGAAAGCTCGTCATAACAGCCCAAGATATCGATAGCCTGCGCAATGGTGATAGCCTCAATAGCAAGCACCTGAAAAGCGTTGTTTATCACTTTATGGGTAAGAGTCGCCGCATTGGTACCCATACTCACGATGTCCTGATTGTCGTTATTGTTCGGGATACTATGCACATACATCGAGGTAGAGAGGGTTTGACACTCGGCAGTGGTGGAGGTAGCTGTGAATTGCACCCCTTGCATACCGAAGTTAAAGCCCAATTTCCCTGCGTTCACAAATGGTGGCAATAGCTCGTTGATTTTAGGGTTCAATAGGTAGTTGAGCTGTCGCTCAGCAAGCATTGTCATACGGGTAACTACCAGTTTAAGCTTGTCCATTTCAAGAGATATATAATCGCCGTGGAAGTTGCCCCCGTGATATACCTGTTGGGTAGACACATCTACTATTGGGTTGTCGTTAGCCGAGTTCAGTTCCTCTTCTACGATGCGCTCAGTATGCGCAATAGTGTCGTATACAGCCCCGAGTATCTGTGGTACACAGCGCAAGGAGTAGTATTCTTGCACCTTTTCTTTAAATACAGTTTCGTTGTGTTCTCCTTTGTAGAGGTAATCTGCACGCTTGCGGGTGCGCTTGCTGTCGTGCAAAAAGTCGCGCATCATTCGGGCGATTTCTTTTTGCCCAGTATGTTTTTTGGCGTTGTTTAATTCAGATGAAAAATGGTCGTCATAAGTCTGTACTAGCTCGTTGATAGCCGTTGTGAACTTCACTGTCCAATCCAATAGCTTTTGTGCGTAATACACATTCACCCCTGCCAAGCCCGTCATTACCGACGTGCCGTTCATCAGCGAAAGTCCCTCGCGTAAGTGTATTTGTAACGGTTTGAGTCCCACTTCGGCAAATACTTCCGCCGTAGGTCTGCGCGCGCCTTTGTAAAACACTTCTCCTTCGCCTATGAGCACTAAGGCGAGATGGGCTAACTGCACAAGGTCGCCACTAGCACCCACGCCTCCGTGTTGGAAAATAAGCGGGGTAATGCAGTAGTTCAATAGGTCGCGCATCAGTTCAATTGCCTCTATATGCACCCCCGATTTGCCTAACGACAAGCTCGTAAGTCTACACAATATAGCCGCACGCACGGTTTCTTCATCAAACACCTCCCCTAAGCCCGAACTATGACTGCGGATAAGGTTGTATTGCAACTGCAATTGGTCTTCTTTTTCAATGCGATATTGCGCCATCGGTCCAAAGCCCGTATTCACGCCATAAATGATTTTGTTCTCTGCAAAGTCTTTTAAGAAAGCGTAACTCTCTTCAATGAGGGCTTTAGCTTCTTTGCTAATAGCCACTTCTTTCTTATCAAAAACGATATCTTTAAAATCGCTGTAAGTACGTAATGTTTTCATTGTTTTTAGTTATTAATATAAATCAAGTTTTGTGTTATGTCGTAGGGGCAAAGTTAGCGAGCTGGCGCAGCTGAGTATGTGAGGCAATTCTCCCTATTAAGGCAATTCTCTCCATTAGTAATCTGGCGACAAAGATAATAACTAATTTGTAAATTAGCAAAATTTAGTACTTAGTTTTTAGTCATCAGTGATGTCCTGAGCCTCTCCGAGATTTTCTGAGAACTCCGATTAACTACACACCCTCATTTTCTAATTCTCTAATTTCCCACCTGCTCGTGTAGCTCTCACCTTGTCGTACTACGACCCTTAGTAAAATTGATACACTGATAATCAGTCGCTTTTTCAGTATATTGTAGGGGGCAATTTGCAAATCGCCCTCTAAAAACAAGCCTATTGAGTCGTAATCTATTTTTGTTTGACTATAATATCTATTCAATATATACAATACTGATTTACAATTGTATTTGTATTATAATCCGTGAAATCCAGCAACGCAGTTGCCAATCCGTGCGCATCACATTTGTCAATTGTCAATTGAAAGACTATCCGTGCAATCCGTGTAATCTGTCTGTAGTTTGCGAGCTGGCATAGCAGAATATGTGTCTAAAAGCAACTTGTTGCCTATTTGTTTGATTTGTAAAGAATTGTAAGATTTCTGTAGCGTAAGCTACACTTTTC
>NZ_KB291180.1:11178-14830 GCF_000318255.2 Capnocytophaga sp. oral taxon 380 str. F0488 | reverse complement strand
TAAGCTACACTTTTCTTACATCGGACTCACGTTAGTTATTTTATGTCCGACAAATCTAACCAGTTGCCAATGATATTAGCAGATAGTAGCACTATAAACTCAATTAATCTTCGATTATAATTTGATTAATCATCATTGTAGAGCCACTGTAGACCCACTGTAGACCCACTGTAGACCAACTGTAGACCCACTGTAGACCCACTGTAGACCCACTGTAGACCCCCTGTAGACCCACTGTAGACCCACTGTAGACCCACTCATCGTTCACCCTACCTTTATCTTACCTTCGCTCTACCTCCTGACAAACCTTGTCTTTCACCCTAATAGCTATCACTACTTTTCCCTTTTCCCTTTTATTCACATACCCAGCTGAGCCCTCGCTGGTTTTACCTTTTACCTTTTATCTTTTATCTTTTACCTTTTACCTTTTACCTTTTATCTTTTACCTATCCAATGCACATTATTTAATTTTTTTTCGTACCTTTGTCGCTCACTATTGTGCGATAGATATGAAGCACTTCATCATCTTACTTATCATTCTTTTGGGGCATTTCCCCACCACAACAGCCCAAAATCAGGACTTGCCCTTTGTCCCACCTATCTATAACTACTCTCAAACTCAATACAAGGCAGGCTTGCAAAATTGGCAAATAAGCCAATGCAAAACGGGCGTCCTCTACGTGGCTAATAACCAAGGGCTACTTACTTTCGACGGACAGGTATGGCAACTCCACTATCTGCCCCAGAAAAAAATAGCCCGCTCTGTTCTTGCCGATAATAACGATCCCAAACTGCGCGTCTATGTAGGCTCTTTCGAAGAGTTTGGCTACTTCCAGCGCAATGCTCAAAACCAATTGGTCTACACTTCTCTAAAAGACCAACTCAAAGATTACCGCTTTCACAACGATGAAGTCTGGCGCATATTCAAGCATCAAGATAAAATTTACTTCCAAACTTTCTCCTCCTATTTTGTGTTCGACGGCAAGCAAGTACGCGCTTTCAATCCTAAACCCGCCCCTTTTGCAATGTTCTCCGACGGCAATACCCTCTATATGCAAGGCGTAAATGCCGACTTTTATACCATCGACCCTCAGCATCGCCTCCACCCAAAACTCTCTACTAACAGCTTAGGAGGATTGGTAATCGCTACTATCCCCTATCAAAAAGAACTCCTTCTGGTAACCGACAAGAACGGCTTGTTCTTTTTCAACCCGCAAACCGACCAGTTGCGCAAGTTCACTACCGATATCGACACCCTATTACCCTCCATTAGGCTGAACCGTGCGCTCATTACCGATGAAGGTAACCTCATCTTAGGAAGCCTTTCCGAAGGTTTGTATGCTATCAATGTCAGTACAGGTAAACTCCTGTGGCATATCCATAAGAAAAACGGACTGAACAATAACACCGTACTCGGACTTTATGAAGATATCCAGCACAACCTCTGGGTAGCCTTAGACAACGGTATTGCTATGATTGAAATCCCTAGCAAACTCCGCTTCTTAAATTTAAATGGCGATGTAGAGCTCATCAGCGATATGGCTGAGCAAGGCAACTCTTATTACTTAGCCTCTAATAAAGGAGTCTTTTCCCTTACTAACGGGAAACTCAACAAACTGCCCAACTTCTCAAGCCAAGTGTGGTTCGTAAAGCAGTTCGACCACCAGTTATTTGTAGGACATAACAAAGGTGTCTCCGAACTCGTAGGTGACCAATTACGTCCCCTCAGCAATGTAGGCGTCGGAGGTATGGATTTAAAGAAGGGAACGATTCACGGTCAGGAGGTGCTCGTCGGCTCTTCGTATTCTGTACTTACTATTTACAAGAGAAATAAAGCTGGCAGGTGGGAACCCTCACATATCGTCGATGGCTTCTTCGACCTTACTTATCGTATCGAAATAGACCCTATGGGCAACATCTGGACAAATCACATCTATAAAGGCGTCTGCAAACTTTCACTTACCGAAGACCTAAAAAAGGTGAAACACAAAGTAGTGTTCAGTAAACCTAAAACCAAAGAAGCCCTTCGCCTCCTCAAAATACGCGGAAAAGTAGTCTTTGCCGACGGCTCTCAATTCTACTACTACAACGAAGATAAAGAAGAAATTGTACCTTATACTATCCTCAATGAACAACTCCCTCAGCTCACCAAAACCCGCAATATAGTACCCGTAAACGATAATCGGTTCTGGTTTATCACTGCCACCGATTACTTTTTAGTTTCCTTTGCCGATGGTCAATACAAAATAACCGAAAAGATTGCTTTCGATGAGCTCCAACACCCCACCACCGAAGACCGCGCCTCAGTATTCGTATCTTCCGATGGTGCTTCTTTCTTTTGTTTAGACGGTAGTATCGCCCGTTATACCGATAATGCCCCTCAAACCACCTACCCCTATAATCTCAGCCTAAAAAGCCTCCGCTCCTACGACCGCAATACCGACCAATATCTTTTGGAAGAAATTACCGCCAATCCTTCTTTCCCTTACGCCAAAAACAATTTGGTGTTCCAATTTCAGTATCCCAATTTTAGTAAAGAACATTACCAACTGTGGTACGTCTTAGAAGGGTATGACAAGCGGTGGACGCAAGCCGACCCCGATTTTAGCATCAGCTATCAAAATCTCCCCCCTGGTAAATACAGGCTCAAGGTAAAAGTGCTCAACGAACTAAACAAAGAGCTCTCCCTCTATTCCCTCCCGTTTCAAATCACCACCCCTTGGTATAAAAGCCTTTGGGCTTATATATTGTATTTCGTCAGCTTCATCGGGGTAAGTATCGTAGCAACAGCTATCTACTTCCGTTATAAAATGAAGAAAAAAGAGCGTTCCTTCTTGCGTGAAAGAATACGTCGCCAACGCCTGCTCGAGTCACGCGAACAAGAAGTAACTAAACTCCAAAACCAAATGCTCGCCAACCAGTTAGAGTACAAGAGTAAGGCTCTTGCCGAAGCCACTATGCTAAACATCAGGCGCGACGAGTTCCTTACCAACCTCATAGTAGAGCTCGAACAACTAATGGACAATCAGAAAGTAAGTAAAGCCAAAAGTCATCTTATCTTGCAACATATCCGCGAGAATATCTCAGAAGAAGACCAATGGGCAGTATTCCAGGAAAACTTCGATATGATTCACAAGAACTTCTTCAAGAATCTCAAAGAGCGTTTCCCTTCACTCACCACCACCGATTTGCGTATTTGCGTACTGATAAGGCTTAATTACACCACCAAAGAAATCGCCACTATGCAAGGTGTATCCATTCGTGGGGTTGAAACTGCCCGTTACCGTATCCGCAAGAAACTCAACCTTTCCGAAACCGATAACCTGTACGACTTTTTTGTAAAATTCCAGTAAAAAACACCTTTCCACCACCTCTCCTTTATCTTTCCCGTCACTAATTCCCCTTTACTGTCGCTACATTCCCCCTCATTGAGGTAGCCAGCGACAGCTGGGTATGTGCACCGCGAGAGCGGAGTATGTGATAAGGGGGATGTTTCCTTTGATTTTCCGTCATACTCCCTCCTAGTGCCTATGACCTAAGACCTGGCGCCTATTCCTTTTTCTTTCGCCTCGAAACCCCGTTTTTACCATTTTTCGCATCACTGTATTATACTATTTATCAACCACTTATACACCCTTCCTATACCAATCGT
>NZ_KB291180.1:9267-11158 GCF_000318255.2 Capnocytophaga sp. oral taxon 380 str. F0488 | reverse complement strand
GTGTATAGGAGGATATTTTTACCACATTACCTTCGATTTTCCGTCACACTTCTCCTAGTGCCTATGGCCTAAGGCCTAGTGCCTCTTCCTCTTTCTTTCGCCTCGAAACTCTCTTTTTGCCATTTTTTACATCGCTGTATTATACTGTGAGTCAACTACTTATACCCCCTTTCTATACCAATCGTCCAAGATTCGTGTATAAGCTTCCTATAAGCTCTCTATAAGCTAACTCCGCTTCCTATAAGCTCTCTATAAGCTAACCATACACATTCCCCTCTCTTAACTCCTCATTTTTAACTATTTACACCCCCTTTCTATACCAATCGTCCAAGATTCGTATAATTTCCTATAAGCTCTCTATAAGCTAACCCCCCCCTCCTTACACCCTTTTTTCACCAAAACTCCTCCCTCCTCTCTTCCGAACTTTTTCGTTTCCTTCCGAACCCTCCAACCCTCCACATTTGCTAATTTTCAAATTTGCTAATCTGCTAATTTTTCCCCGCCCGTCGTGCTACAACTGCCTGTGCGGCTCGCACCTAATTTCCTAATTCTCTCATTTTCTAATTTTCTAATTTACTAATCAATCTGGCATTATTTTTGAAGCTCTATTGCGGTAAAATAAATCATCAACAAGAACTCATCAATTAAAAAAGTCATTAAGAATGAAAACCTATTTTTTATGCCTTATGGCAATAGCCTTCACAATGGGGTGTGCTAACGGCAATAACAAAAGAACAACCTCACTTACCACTAACGACGAAAATTCAACTCATCAACAAGCAGAAATGAAAAAAACAAACAAATCAAAATCTACTGATATCTATTTTGCAGGAGGTTGCTTCTGGGGCACCGAACACTTTTTTAAACAAATTCGCGGAGTGCTCGCCACCGAAGTAGGCTATGCCAATGGCAAACTCTCCAAAGCCCCCAGTTACGAACAAGTATGTACAGGCAATACAGGTTTTGCCGAAACCGTAAAAGTAACCTACAACCCTCAACTCATCGACCTCAACCAACTGCTCGACCTCTATTTCAAAATCATCGACCCCACTTCTCTCAATAAACAAGGCAACGACCGTGGCACGCAATACCGCACAGGCATCTATTACGTAAACGAAACCGAAAAACCGCTTATCGACAAAGCTATTGCTACACTTGCCACACAATACAGTAAACCCATAGTAGTAGAAGTGCTCCCTTTAAAGAACTTTTATAAAGCCGAAGAATATCATCAAGCGTATTTAGATAAGAATCCGCAAGGCTATTGCCATATTTCACCAGCCTTGTTTGAAATAGCCCGCAAAGCCAATCCAGCTAAACAGAAAGGCTTTAAAAAACCTTCTCAAGCCGACCTTCGTAAGCAACTCACCCCCGAGCAATACGCCGTTACCCAAGAAAGCGCTACCGAGCGCCCATTTGCCAATGCCTATTACAACGAGTTCCGCGAAGGTATTTATGTGGATATTACCACCGGCGAACCCCTCTTTATCTCTACCGATAAGTTCGAATCAGGCTGTGGCTGGCCAAGTTTCTCTAAACCTATTGATAAAAAACTCATAGAAGAAAAAACCGATAAATCTCATAATATGACTCGTACCGAAGTGCGCAGTAAGTTAGGCAACGCACACCTCGGTCACGTTTTTAACGATGGACCTAAGGATAAAGGAGGCTTGCGCTATTGTATCAACAGTGCCTCATTGCGCTTTATCCCCAAAGACGATATGGAAAAAGAAGGTTATGGCAAATATATACCCCTCTTAGAGAAAAAAACTAAAAAATAGAAAATTAATACTCTCATTCTAAGAAAGGGGAAGACTACTATTTTAGGTCTTCCCCTTTTTACTTATCATACACTTAGCCAAAGTTTTTGCCTGTGCGACTCGCACCTTTG
>NZ_KB291180.1:0-9247 GCF_000318255.2 Capnocytophaga sp. oral taxon 380 str. F0488 | reverse complement strand
CTGTGCGACTCGCACCTTTGGCAAAGTTGAAACCTTATAACCATTTCTGTTGATTTTATTCTGATTTTTGTTTAATTTCTATAACGCAAGCTATACTTCCTCTTATCTTTAATTTCGCTTCTTCGCCCTACAAACAATTCTTTAAATTTGCTTTTCTCATTTTAAAGTTCTACCTTTGCAAAACTTTTAACCATTAACCTTTCATTAACTCTTAACTCATAACTAAAAAGATGATTATTCAAAAAAAAGACGTATTAGAAGCGCTCCGCAAGATTACCACTCCTGGTGAAGGAAAAAATATGGTAGATAGTGGTGCTGTACAAAATATAGTAGTTTTTGGCGATGAAGTGGTAGTAGATGTAGTGATTAACAACCCCAGTCTGCAAGCCAAAAAACGCACCGAAGTAGAGGTGATGAAAGCCATTCACGGCGAAGTAAACGAGAAAGCCAAAGTAGTGGTAAATGTAAAAGTAATCGCCCCCGAAGTCACTGAAATCAAAGGGAAACCTATTCCAGGTATTCAGAATATCATAGCCGTTGCCTCAGGCAAAGGAGGTGTAGGAAAGAGTACTGTTACAGCCAACTTAGCAGCAGCACTTGCCAAAATGGGCTTCAAAGTAGGAGTACTCGATGCCGATGTATATGGTCCCTCTATCCCTATGATGTTCGATGTAGCCACCGAACGTCCGCGTTCAGTAACCATTGAAGATAAATCGTTTATTCAGCCCATCGAAAACTACGGGGTAAAAATACTCTCAATTGGGTTCTTTACCAATGCCAATCAAGCAGTGATATGGAGAGGCCCTATGGCAGCCAAAGCTCTTAACCAGCTCATTTTCGAGGCTTATTGGGGCGAATTAGATTTTCTCCTCATCGACCTTCCCCCAGGTACAGGCGACATTCACCTAAGCATTATGCAAGCCTTACCTATCACAGGGGCAGTAGTAGTGAGCACTCCACAGCCCGTCGCCCTTGCCGATGCTCGTCGTGCGGTAGCAATGTTTGGACAAGAAAATATCAATGTGCCTGTGTTGGGTATAGTAGAAAATATGGCTTACTTTACCCCTGAGGAATTGCCAAACAACAAGTATTATATCTTTGGTAAAGAAGGAGCTAAACACTTGGCAGGAGAACTAAAAGTGCCTTTCTTAGGCGAAATACCCTTAGTACAAGCCGTTCGTGAGGCAGGCGATATAGGGCAACCCATAGCGTTGCAAGAAGACAGTCCGCAAGCAAAAGCCTTCCACTCCTTAGCACAAGAAGTGGTGAAGAATGTAGTCGCTCGCAACGAAAACCTCCCACCCTCTGAGGCTATCAAGATTACCAATATGGCAGGGTGCAGTAGTAAGTAACAATTAATAAGCAATAATTATGGATACACCTATTGTAGAACCTAAAGAAAGAGATGTTTTACCTCTTTCTAACATATCAAAAGAAGCTCTAAAAGCTATAAAAGAAGGCTTAGAAGATGAAAAGAAGGGTGTTTTTATACCCCACGATGATGTTATGAAAGAAGCCAAAAGAGTTATAGACCAATGGGAGCAAAAGATGATGAATTGAGAATTGTATGGATGCCCAAAGCACAAATACAATACTTAGATGCTCTATTGTTTTGGATGAAAAAGACCTTCTCAAGGTCTTATAGTGATAAAATAGAAACGGAAGTAGAAAAGATTGCTAATCTACTTAAACAAACTCCAAGAATAGGACAGAAAGTATATGATATTGAAAATACAACAGAAGAATTAAGAAGGGTGATAGTGCTTCATAATTTCTCCATCTATTACAAAATCATAGAAGATAAGAAAGAAATTCGCTTTATTGTTTTTTGGGACAATAGGAATGATCCTGATGAATTAGATTTAAATTAATTACTAACTTCTTATAACTAATAAACAACAATATCAATGAACCCAGAAGAACTTAAACAAGAAGTAATAAAAGCTTTAGATAAGATACGTCCCTATTTGCAAAACGATGGGGGAGATATTTCTTTAGTGGATATCGAAGATGGCAAAATCGTAAAAGTGCGATTAGAAGGTACTTGCACTAACTGTTCAGTAAACCAAGTCACACTTAAAAGCGGAGTGGAAATGACCATCAAAGAGTTTGTACCTCAAATAGAAAAGGTAATCAGTGTGGAATAACTAATCAGTATAATGGCAACGAATAAAGAATCGAGAAAAGAATATTGGAAACGCAAGTGGCTCAGTAAATACCGCTTGGTAGTAATGGACGATAGTACTTATGAGGAGAAAACTTCCTTCCGTTTGAGTCGTCTTAATATCTTTGTGTTTGGTTCCTTGTTTGCCTTTGTGCTCATTACGCTCACCACCGTGCTGATTATCTATTCACCTTTGCGTCAGTATATCTTAGGGTATACTGCTGTAGAAAACAAACGCGAGACTTTAAACTTGCTCTTTAGGGTAGATTCCTTAGAAGGTAAAATACAAAGTAATGATGAGTATCTCGCTTCACTGAAAAAGGTACTTGTAGGTAATATCAAACCTCAACAAGACAAAGATACTACCAGCTTTAACATCTCCGACCCTAAATACAACCCTAAGGCTTACAGGACAACTCCTACAAAAAAAGATTCTATTCTTCGTAAAGAAGTAGAAGAGGAAGAGACTCAACCTCAACCTCAAGACAGTTTATAATACAAAAAAACAATGACAAAACTAAGTGTAAACATTAATAAGATTGCCACCTTGCGCAATGCACGTGGAGGCAATATCCCCGATTTGTTACAAGTAGCCAAAGATGTACAACAGTTTGGTGCCGAAGGTATCACTATTCACCCTCGCCCCGATGAACGTCATATCCGCTACCAAGATGCCTTCGATTTGCTAAAAGTAGTAACCACCGAGTACAATATTGAGGGCAACCCTATCCCTAAGTTTATAGATTTAGTGTTACAAGTAAAACCTACCCAAGTAACTCTTGTTCCTGATGCCGAAGATGCTATTACCTCTAATGCAGGTTGGGATACTGTTAAACACAAAAGTTTCTTAACCGAAGTAGTTACCGAATTTAAGCGCAACGGCATTCGCACCTCTCTTTTTGTAGACCCAGTGGAAGCAATGGTAACGGCTGCCGCTACCACAGGAGCTGACCGTGTGGAGCTTTATACTGAGAAGTATGCTCGTGAGTATGCTCGCGGTGATAAAACCCAGATAGCCCCTTATATAAAAGCAGCCTTAGAAGCACAAAAAGTAGGATTAGGACTCAATGCAGGACACGATTTGAGTCTCGACAATGTGAAGTACTTCAAAGATAATATTCCTAATTTATCGGAAGTATCCATAGGGCACGCACTTATTTGTGAAGCACTCTATTTAGGTTTAGAAAATGTAATACAACTCTACCTAAATAAATTGGCAGATTAGTAAATTTGTCAATTAGCAAATTAGGAAAAAGTGCCCCTTAGATTAGCCAATAATTATACATTAAATATCAACAAAATGAAAACACATCTTACCTTAGGGGAGTTCATCATTCAAAATCAGAAGGACTTCCAACATTCAACAGGTGAGCTCTCACGTTTGCTGAGTGCTATCAAATTAGCCTCTAAGTTAGTAAACCGTGAAGTAAATAAAGCGGGGCTTGTTGAGGATATTTTAGGCGATATGGGCAAGGAGAATATCCAAGGTGAAGTACAGAAGAAATTAGACGTCTTTGCTAATGATCTCTTTATCCGTGCGCTTACACAGCGCGATGTAGTATGTGGCATAGCTTCCGAAGAAAACGAATTCTTTATACCGATTACGGCTTCTGAAAACAGTCCTAATAGCAAATATGTGGTGCTCATCGACCCGCTTGACGGTTCGAGCAACGCCGACGTAAATGTAACGGTGGGCACAATCTTCTCTATCTACAAACGTATAACTCCCATAGGTACACCTGTGCAATTGGAAGATTTCTTGCAAGAAGGCAAGAAGCAAGTGGCGGCAGGGGATGTGGTCTATGGGCTTTCTACTATGTTAGTCTACACTACAGGACACGGAGTAAACGGTTTTACACTCGACCCTTCTATCGGTACTTATTACCTTTCTCACCCTGATATGAGGTATCCCAAAGATGGTAATATTTATTCGATTAATGAGGGAAATTATGTGCATTTTCCACAAGGAGTAAAAGATTATATCAAATATTGCCAAGCATTAGAGGACGACCGTCCTTATACCTCTCGATATATAGGTTCTTTGGTCTCCGATTTTCACCGCAATATGCTCAAAGGTGGGATTTATATTTACCCGCAAGGTACACGTACGCCAAGAGGTAAATTACGCCTGCTTTATGAGTGCAATCCTATGGCTTTTCTTACTGAGCAAGCAGGAGGTAAAGCTTCAGATGGTTATGGACGTATAATGGACATCAAGCCTACAAAGCTACATCAGCGGGTGCCTTTCTTCTGTGGTTCGGAAAATATGGTGAAAAAAGTAGAGTCGTTTATGGCAAAATATCCAAAAGACAAACCTGAATATTAGTAAATTATAAAATAAAGAATAAAAAACTTGCAAAATATTTGCTCAATATTTTGCAAGTTTCGAAAATAGTATTACTTTTGCACCCGTAATGAAAGAAGGTACCTTAGCTCAGTTGGTAGAGCAAAGGACTGAAAATCCTTGTGTCCCTGGTTCGATTCCTGGAGGTACCACGAGATCTTCTTCATAGAGGAAATTTTTCATATTTTTAAGGATTAGGAATTGCAAAAGCCTCAGCGTAATGCTGAGGCTTTTGTTTTTTATTTTATACTATACTTTCCTATTTAAAATATTCTGTATCCTACTGAAAGGCTAAACACTTGGTTTGAGGTACTCTCAGAACGGTTAGGGAGCACATCGCTGAAACCTATACCGTACTGAATACCTGCTGTAAATCGTTTGATTTCTACGCCTGTGGCTAAGTTTAATCCAGCATCAAAAGGGCGTAAATCATCAGAAGAACGATTACCTATGCTGAGGGAATGGCGATTGGTTACTTTATAGTCCTTTAACTTATCTTTCTTGTAGTAAGCCCATTCTTCACGACTATTGCCCCACAAAGCAGCTGCTACATAAGGACCTGCTTTCCAAACGAGTTTTACATTCCTGAGTTTAAGTTTATAGCCTACATAAAAAGGCATCTCTAAATAACCATAAGTGTAATGCAACTCACTGATTTGTTTTTCTTTACCTTCTTTATATTTATACTCGTAGGCTTGCCCTTTGGTGTTGAGCATTAAACCTGTTTCAAGAGCAAATCCGGTAGGGAAGTTCAAACTGAACAACGCCCCCGTATGAAAACCTGGGGTAAAAGTTCTATCACTATTAGAAGAATCGGCGTAATAAAGTCCTGCTATATTGCCTCCTATTTTCACTTCTAAACCTGGCTTTACCTGTGCCTGTAACATCGCTATACTGCTGAATAACATTACAGCTAAAAATAGTTTTGTTCTTTTCATTCTATATTGATTTTTGTTATTTAAAGTACAAAGATACAAAATATTTTGTAAATGAACAAACTTGCGAATATATTAATTATTATTACCTTTGCCTCCCAAACTAAAAGCTGAACACTAATACTTAACAACTGATGAAACAGATAGACGGTTTTTCTAAACTTACCAAAGCCCAAAAGATTGCCTGGCTTTGCGATACTTATTTCCCTAATATAGAGAATGCTGCATCTTTTTTTGAAAAGTACCACAACGCTGATACTGACCTTCAAAAACTGCACGACGAGTTTATTGAAAATACAGTCTCTAACTACTATCTGCCCTTTGCGGTAGCGCCTAACTTCCTCATCAACGGGCGCACTTATACCGTACCTATGGCTATTGAAGAGAGTTCGGTGGTGGCAGCTGCTAGCAGGGCGGCTAAATTCTGGCAAAGCCGTGGTGGTTTTCATACCGAAGTGCTTTCTACCGAAAAAACAGGACACGTACATTTCTTCTTCTACGGTGAAAAAACTAATTTAGAAAACTTCTTCAACCACATACAACCCTTGATGCTCGCTAAAGCGCAACCCATTACTGCCAATATGGAAAAACGCGGGGGCGGTATTACTTCTCTTACCTTAGTGGACAAAACCGATGCTTTGGCGCACTATTATCAGCTTTCGGCTACTTTTGAAACCTTAGACGCGATGGGTGCGAACTTCATCAATTCGTGCTTAGAATCCTTTGCACAGACGTTTAGAGAAGAAGCGGAACGGGACGCCTCTATCGGTGATAAGTATGAAATCGTAATGTCGATACTCTCGAACTATGTGCCTAACTGTTTGGTGCGCGCAAAAGTACAATGTCCTATTGAGGAGTTGGAGATTGCCCACTTAAAAGGTGCTGAAGCTGCAAAGAAATTTGTGCAAGCTCTCGCTATTGCCAATGCTGATGTGTACCGTGCTACCACTCACAACAAAGGTATAATGAACGGTATTGACTCGGTTATTTTGGCTACGGGTAATGATTTTCGTGCCATAGAAGCTGGTGCGCACGCTTATGCTGCTCGTAGCGGGCAGTACAAGAGCTTATCGGCTGCGTGGATAGAGGGCGATACTTTCTTCTTTGCCCTTGAACTGCCTTTGGCTTTGGGCACCGTGGGCGGACTTACTACATTGCACCCTTTGGTGAAAACGGCTCTTGAAATCCTTGAAAAGCCTAACGCCCGCGAGCTAATGCAAATAGTGGCTTGTGTGGGGTTAGCACAGAACTTTTCGGCTGTAAGCTCGCTGATTAGTCTGGGAATCCAGAAGGGGCATATGAAAATGCACTTGAACAACATTTTTAATCAATTAGGGGCTACCGAAGAGGAAAAACGTGTACTTTCTTCTTATTTTAAAGATAAAACCGTAACATATAACGATGTAGCCGAAGCTCTCAAGAAAACTCGGTCGTAGGTGTGAGGTGCGAGGTGTGAGCCACACAGGCAGGTGTGAAGTGCGAGCCGCACGGGCAGTTGGAAAATGAGGAAATTAGGGAATAGAGGGGGAAACGCGACGCAAAAGCGATTGCTTTATACTAATCACTAATCGTTAACCTCTAACCATTATTCTTCACTTGTAAAGGTACTGGCGGGGAGGTTGGCTTGATTTACTAAATTGGCGTCGGTAACAGGGGTAAAACCATAGCGCACGGTTTTAGGGGTAGCGACTTGGTTGCTGGTTACTTTCACTTCTTCACCTACTATCTCAGCGGTAGCAGGATAGAAAATACCATTGCCGTCAGAAAGTTCAAAACCGCGTAAGGTCTTGCCATCGGCGGAGTGCAAGCCTTGTGCATACTGAAAAGAAACTGTGGCTACTTTCCCACTAAAAGTCGCTGAACGGAACAAAGGTCCTGAAGGGATTATATTTGTCTTGCCATAAGTATCATTCAAAGCCCATTGCGCTAAGCGTTCGCCTATGGGTTGTTTGTTCTTTGGGTGTACATCGGTGGGGTGACCGTGGTCGTAAGATACTGCCATTCCGCTGTGTGGTATGTCTTTCATCAATCGACGTTGACTGTCTCTAAACCAACCCCACGACGGACGGTTGATACTGGATAGTTGTACGTAGTAAAAAGGCATTTGTGGATTGCCAAACTCAGTGCGCCAACTATTCACCAATAGAGGGAATAACTTGCTATGAGCGTCCTTGTTATGCGCATTCGATTCGCCTTGATACCATATTACCCCTTTGATAGCATAATGATTTAAAGGGAGTATTCCCGCTTCGAATAAATAAGTAGGCTCATAGGGATGACGTTGGAGCTTATCCGTAGACTTTTTGATGTTCTCGGAAGCACGAGAGCGCACCCAATCCATTATAAAATCGTTTTCACGCCAATTATAAAGAATACTTGGGAAGTTGTATTCCAAAGTACGGCGATCTATCCACGCTTCGGTAGGTGAGCCCCCCACAGCATTGCAAATGAGCCCCACAGGCATATCCAAATCTTTTTGGAGAGTACGCCCGAAGTAATAAGCTACCGCAGAAAAATGGCTTACTGTTTTAGGAGAGCACACTTGCCACTGAGTAGGGCGGTAATATTGTAAATGATTCAGCGAATCTAATACTGAGTGATTCCATTCTACGGGGTCGGTACGCCACCTTTCTTTCATATCAAACAGGCGGATATTAGGATTATCGGCTTGCGGAATATCCTTTTCGCCCGTAGAAGTTTGATTCATATAAAACTCCATATTCGATTGCCCTGAGCAGAGCCATACTTCGCCGGCTACTACATTGGTAAAGGTGCGTTTTTCTTTTCCTGCTGTAATTTGGAGCGTATAGGTTTCTTTGGCAGTAAGTGGCGATAAGGTTACTTGCCATTTGCCATTGCTATCGGCGGTAGTGGTGAGTTGTTGTTTACCTATCTTCACAGTGATTTTAGTACCTGTATTGGCGATACCGCCCAGGGTGAGAGGTATACCGTGTTGCAACACCATATTATCGGAATAGATAGCGGGGAGGTGCAAGCCTCCGTAATCGCCTGTAATGGCACTGTAAACTACCTGTGCCAAGATAGTCGCCCCTTGAACATTAGGGTGTACCGCATCGGGGAGCATTTGAGGAAAGTGATATAAAGGCTCGTGAAAGTCGATAAGCTGAACGCCTGCTTGCTTAGCGATGCGCTCTATGGCTTGTTGTATTTCGGCGTGCCAATCGCGGGTGCCAGATTCGAATCGCTTATGGCGATGTGTGAGTGGGGTCATACGAGCGATGAGGATACGCGCTTTGGGGTTTGCCTTTTTAAACGATGCAATGAGAGATAGATAATCTTTTACGAAATCATCGTGGTAGTTAGGCCAGTTGCGGGGATCGGTATCGTTAATACCTAAATGAATGACCACAATATCTGCTGCAAAGGCGAGTGCTTTTTTGTATTCTTCTTGCTGAATGTAAGGCTTATGCCCTTTGCTGAGCAAAGTAGCTCCTGAATGACCGAAGTTTTCCACCTCATAGCTTTTTCCTAACTGACGTTGGAGCACCGAAGGATAGCTGTTTTTTTCGCGGTTTTCAATGCCATAGCCATAGGTAATACTATTGCCTACACACGCCACTTTAATAGGCTTTTTTTGTGCACAAGCAAAGGCGGTAAGGAGTAAGAGTGTGATAAAGAAAAGTTGCTTTTTCATTGGTTAGTATACTTAGAAAGTAAGAATGTTTTATATTAAGTTACAAAGGTAAGAAAAAAAGTGTTAGGTTGTATACAAATAACATTAGGAAATGAGGTGCGAGCCGCACGGGCAGCCGTAGCACGGCAGGCGAGAAAAAATTAGCAAAT
>NZ_KB291179.1:0-7930 GCF_000318255.2 Capnocytophaga sp. oral taxon 380 str. F0488 | reverse complement strand
CCCTTTTTTCATCAAAAACCCTACTTCCCCTCTTTTGAATTTCTCCGTTTCCTTCCGCTCTCTCTAACCTATCCGATTTGTTCAACAAGTCTGACCTATCAAAAAACGATTTTTATCACTACTCATTTTCTATTTCCTAATTTCCACATTTGCTAATCTGCTAATTTTTTCCCGCCCGTATGGCTCCCACTGTCTGTACGACTCTCATTTTGCACAAATTTGCTCATTTGCTAATTATCTTGTATCTTTGCCGAAAATAGAAAATATTATGCCTTACACAATTACCATTGCTGATAACAATCCACAAGCACTACACCTTGTGAGATATCTTAAAACACTCGATTTTGTAAAAGTTACAAAGCAAAAAGAGCCTAAGTATTCTCAGGAAGTGTTAGACGCTTCTAAAGTATTAAAAATGACCCCTGAGGAAATCGTAGAAGCCGCTAAAGAAGAAGAAATGACCCCTGAGGATTACGCGTTTGTGATGACAATTTCTAAAAAGATAAATCACAATATAGCTAAACGTTGGGATAAACATTTTAATATTTAATATTATATGATTATCATTGCCGACAGTAACATTTTTATGAGTGCTCTTGTAAATCCTACAGGACGTACAGCTTCTATATTAGCCGAAAGGAAGAAAATACAATATATAGTGCCTGACTATCTCATTGCCGAAGTAACCGAGCACATTCCTGATTTGGTAAAACGCTTTAAAAATCAGAAAACAAAAAAGGAACTATTAACCGATTTTAAAAAGCTATTAGAAGGTGTTACCATTGTAAGTGAAAAAGAGGTTAAAAAAGTTAATGCTATTAAAGCAAAAGAAATAGTTGCTGATATAGATATAAAAGATTATCCTTTTATTGCTCTTCATCTGCAAATCAAACACAAAATATGGACTTCTGACAAACTTCTTGTAAAGGGTCTTACCGAAAAAGGTTACGGACATTTCTTTACCTCTACAGAAGAACTGAGCGAACATCTCTACAAAAAATAAAACCTCTAATTTACTTATTTCAGTTGAAGAAACTCTCCTCCCACATAAAGAATATGCTATATGTTTTGTTGCTTCCTTTGCTTTTCATCGCTATATTGAGCCGCTTTTTTAATAGTACATCTTCGCACTATTCTCGAATGGATATTCTCGCCCCCAAAAAAAATAAGCCTATTTATCCGCAGTCCAATTTTATAGTCACTGTAATTTGCTAATTTTCAAATTAGCTAATTAACAAATTATTACTATCTTTGCCCAAAAATATAAAACGTTATTATAATAGCCCGTGCAACTCGCACCAAATTAGCTAATTGACAAATTAATACTATGGCAAAAGAAACCCCCTTGATGAAGCAGTACAATCAGATAAAAAGCAAATATCCTGATGCTTTACTGCTGTTTAGGGTAGGCGATTTCTACGAAACCTTCGGTGAAGATGCCGTAAAAGCCGCTCATACCCTCGACATTGTGCTCACCAACCGCAACAACGGTACCGAGCGCAGTGAATTGGCGGGTTTTCCTTACCATTCTATCAATACTTATCTTCCCAAGCTCGTAAAAGCGGGCTACCGCGTGGCAATATGCGACCAGCTGGAAGACCCTAAACTTGTGAAAGGCATCGTAAAGCGAGGTGTTACCGAACTCGTTACCCCAGGAGTTGCCCTCAACGACGATATATTGCAAAGCAAGAGCAATAACTTCTTAGCCTCAGTATGGTTGGGCAAACAAAGTTGCGGTGCAGCTTTTCTCGATGTTTCTACGGGTGAGTTCTTGGTAGCACAAGGCGATAAAACCTATATCGATAAGCTCTTGCAGAACTTCCGCCCCAGCGAACTGCTCGTTGCTAAACACCAAAAAAAGGAATTTGCTGAGCATTTTGGCGACGACTTCCACTGTTTCTACTTGGAAGATTGGGTATTTAAAGACGATTATGCCCAGCAGGTACTTACCAAACACTTTCAAACCAACTCTCTCAAAGGCTTTGGCGTAGACGAACTCACCGAAGCGATTCTTACCGCAGGGGCTATTCTCTACTACTTATCCGAAACCCAACACCATCAACTCCAACACATTACTGCCATTCAGCGCATCGCCGAAGAGGCTTATGTATGGCTCGACAAGTTTACCATTCGCAATTTGGAACTCTATGCGGGCAATACCACCCCCTCGGTGAGTTTACTCGATGTGATTGATAAAACGCTATCACCTATGGGTAGCCGTACCCTCAAACGCTGGTTGGCGTTACCGCTGAAGAAGTTAGACAAAATCCGTCAGCGTCACGAGGTGGTCGATTACTTTTTGAAACACATCGATGTATTAGAGCAGGTGAAAACAGCCCTCAGCCGTATGGGCGACATCGAACGACTGATTTCTAAAGTCGCTACTCTTAAAATCAATCCGCGAGAGGTAGTGCAATTGCGCGCTTCCTTGGAACATATCCCCCTGATAAAACAGTTGTGTTTGGCTTCTGCCAATGAATCGCTTACCCTTTTGGGCGATAAGCTCCACAGTTGCGAACAACTTAGCGCGCGCATCGCTGAAACACTTAGTGAAGATGCCCCAGTGAACATCGCCAAAGGCAATGCTATCGCCAAAGGTTTTTCGGCTGAATTGGACGAACTACGCGGTCTCTCGCATTCGGGCAAAAGTTATTTAGACGATTTGCTCTTGCGCGAAAGCCAACGCACGGGTATTCCTTCTTTGAAAATAGATAGTAACAACGTCTTTGGCTACTATATCGAAGTGCGTAACACACATAAAGATAAAGTCCCCGCGGATTGGATACGCAAGCAAACCCTTGTGAATGCCGAGCGTTATATCACCGGAGAACTCAAAGAATACGAAGCTAAAATATTAGGTGCTGAAGAAAAAATCGCTCAGTTAGAACAATCGCTATATGCCGAACTGATTGCTTTTATCAGTGAATATATCGGTCAGGTACAAACGAACGCCACGCTTATCGGTCAGCTGGATTGCCTCTGTGGTTTTGCTACTTTGGCGATGGAAAACAACTATCACCGTCCCGAGATGAACGAGGGGTATGCTATTGAGATTAAAGACGGTCGCCACCCTGTGATTGAGAAGCAACTACCCGTTGGTACACCCTACATTGCTAATGATGTGTATTTAGACCGCGAACGCCAGCAAATCATAATGATTACCGGACCTAATATGTCGGGTAAATCGGCTATCCTGCGACAAACTGCCCTGATAGTCCTCTTGGCACAGATAGGTAGTTTTGTACCTGCTGCCAGCGCTCAATTAGGTATCGTCGATAAGATATTCACCCGCGTAGGAGCAAGCGATAACATTTCTATGGGTGAATCTACTTTTATGGTCGAGATGAATGAGGCAGCCCTTATTTTGAACAATATCTCCGATAGAAGTTTGGTGCTCTTGGACGAAATCGGGCGTGGTACCAGCACCTACGATGGTATTTCCATAGCGTGGGCAATCGCCGAATATTTGCACGAGCACCCCAGCAAAGCCAAAACCCTTTTTGCTACCCACTATCACGAACTTAACGAGATGAGTGAGCAGTTCGAGCGCATCAAGAATTACAATGTATCGGTAAAAGAAACCAAAGACAGCGTGCTTTTCTTGCGCAAACTCACCGAGGGCGGTTCAGCGCACAGTTTTGGAATACACGTAGCGAAGATGGCGGGAATGCCTCAATATGTCATTCAGAAGGCGAATAAAATGCTTAAAAAGCTCGAGGAGAGTCATAATGTAGTACCCACTTCCGAAGTGGTTAAAAACGCCCAAAAAGAAATGCAATTGAGCTTCTTTGATATGAACGATCCACTCTTAGAAGCCCTAAAAGAAGATTTACTCAGTCTCGACATCAACACCCTCACCCCCGTAGAGGCACTGATGAAACTCAACGAAATGCGCAAGCGAATTAGCTAATTAGCAAATATGAAAATTAGCAAATGAGTAGTGCTAGAAATTTTGTCAAAGTTTCAAATTGCCTGTGTGGCTCGCACCTTTGCCAAAGTTTCTACTCGCCCGTCGTGCTACGACCTTTGCCAAAGTTAGAAACCTACCCCCTGACACCTAACACCTAAAAAACAATAATAAAAATGAAAAAGACAATTTACACACTTTGTGCAGGCGTATTTGCACTGCTTACAGTTATTGGTTGCTCTAAATCCGACGACAACGACAGCAAAAAGAACAAGGACAAAAATGATATCGAAGTTACAAACTTCAATATTCCTAAGGAAGCTAAAACTATTCTGCCCGACAAAACTCTTACCGAAATGGTTGCCAACGGAATGACCATTCACGAAGGAACTAATCCACCTAATATCGAGGGTATCTATTTGCTCGACAATCTCAAATTCCTTTACACCAGCGACCCCGACGATCATTACTTTACCAAAGGAGATCCAGCTGCCGATTATAAATATAAGTTTTATGATCAACAAGGAGTAAAGGTAAAATCTGATTACAAAGCACTGAAATTCGGAGTGTTTGATACAGCTACAGGCTCTGGTGCTATCATTTCAGGTAGTGGTAACAAGTTTACCGTCTTCCTAAACCACGCTGCTAATACAGAAGGTGTAAAGAATAACGATGTAACCCTAATTTCAGGAGAACTGACTCCTCAAGGTATTAAAAACTTAGCGTTTGTACTAACAGTTACTGAAAAAAAAGACAGTGAGAATAAAATAATGAAAGTAGGTACCTATCGTATTTTCACTCACTACGAAAGTATTGCTCAAAAGGTAACAGCGTATTAAACCTGTTACTTATCACAATATTCCTTTCCTTCTTGCTAAATCAATTGCTTCTATAAGGCTTTCGACATTGAATTTTTCCCGTATATTTTGCCGGTGCCTATTCACTGTGTAAGTGCTGATGAACAACTGTTCAGCTATTTCTTTGCTCGAAAAGCCTTGAGAGGCAAGTGTGAGTATTTCCTTTTCTCGCGGGGTAAGCACAAAATCTTCTTCTTCTATTTTTATAGGGATAATCTCCCCCCTGTGATACAGTGTTTCATTTGCACCCTTACCGGCAAGTTCTCCGATTGGTCAGGGGCAATTTCTATAATGCCTAAGGCGAGGTAGTTGTCGTCGGTAACTTCTAATAGTTGCACCTCGTTAGTCACGCGCCCATAAGTGCCATCGGTTGCCATTCCGCGATAGTCGTAAATGTATTTGTACTGCACTTGTTCTTCTTTGGGTAAGGACGATAGAAACTCGTAAATCTTCTCATCTATGAGCTCTTTCATCGCCAAATCATCGGGGTGAATGCGTCGTTTCAGCGGATAATCTTGCATTTCACTACTGTCGTTCTTAGGAATATCGTCGTAACCAAAGAGTTTAAACTTATCGGAAATAAAATAGAAATGCTCGTTTTTATCTACTATAAAAACGGCATTATTTCCTATTTTTGCTAGCATTTTGGCATAAGGAATATACTTCTGTGCTAAGATTTCCATAGAGGCTGAGGTGCTCATCGTCAATTAAAAATGGTTATTTTTGCGTATTGCCACAATTGCGCAACCGCTGTAATTTTGCCCCAAAATTAATAATTATTTCTCAAAGATGAAAAATTACAACAGTATTATTATAGGTAGTGGCTTGGGCGGACTCATCGCTGGAGCTACTTTGGCACTCTGGGGCAAGAAGGTAATTGTGCTCGAACAACACTATATCGCAGGTGGTTGTGCTACTGCTTTCAAACGTAAAGATTACCTAATGGAAGTAGGTTTGCACGAAATCGACGGATTGAACGAAACTGACCCTAAACGTCCTATCTTAGAACTTTTAGGGGTGTTTGAGGAAGTAGAATTTCTAAAAGTACCCGAATTCTACCATTTGAAGAACCAAAACTTCCAGTGTACCATTCATCACGGGGCAGAAGCCAAAGCAAAACTCATCGCCGATTTTCCCGATAGCAAAGCCGAAATCGAGCGTTATTTTCGACTCATCGGTAGGCTTTACACCGAAATGCGCCGACTCCCCCGTAGCAAATGGCTCAATATATTGCTCTACCCGCTGATGCCTTTCTTGATTCCTACCATCATCAAAACTTCTACAATGAACACAGGTGATTGGCTGGATGCAAATATCAAAGATGAAGCACTCAAAAACGTACTCACGGCTAATTTGGGTTATTATACCGATGACCCTTATAACCTCTCGCTAATGTACTTCCTGATGGCGCAAGGTAGCTATTTAAACGGAGGAGGCAACTTCGTGAAAGGGGGTTCACAGTCGCTGTCTAACTACTTGGTGCGCTTTATCGAAAAACGTGGCGGACAAGTGCTTACGGGTAAATTCGTAGAAGAGATTTTAGTGGAAAACAACCAAGCAGTGGGGGTGAGCTATCGCGATACGTTCAACACTTCGGCGGCTAAGCAATCGCTCTATGCCGATACCGTGGTCGCCAATGCCGCCCAACCTATTGTAGCTCAAATGCTCCCCGAGCCTTATCGCTCTAAATTAGCGCAAAAGGTAGCACCTTTAGAACTCGCCTGCTCACTGCTCACCATTTATTTGGGCTTCAATACCGATTTGAAAAAACTCGGCGTAAACCACTATTCTACCATCATTCAAGGTCAAAAAGATTATAAACTGAAAGATGTAAAAGCCGATTCGCAGGGCGATTGGGCTCAAAAATCATTTACTTTTGTGAATTACGGAAGTATAGATGCTCAGTTAGCTCCTGAGGGGAAGACGGTAGCCGTGATTTGTGCCGTGGATTACCTCAAAGAATGGGAAGAACTCAGCGAAGCGGAATATCAGCAGAAGAAGGAAAGGGTCGCACAGCTGTTTTTAGCCCGTTTAGAAGCCGAATTTCCCACCATTCTTCAATACTTGGAGTGTTATGAGGTAGCCACTGCCAAAACCATAAAAAGATACACTTTAAATCCGCAGGGCACTCCCTATGGCTATGTGCAATCGGTGAAACAAACCTACCCTAAACGCGATAAACTCACCGCTTCACCGCTGAAAAACTTGTACTTTGCCTCAGCTTGGGCGCCTTCGGGGGGTGGTTATTCAGGGGCGATTTACAGCGGTTTTATGACGGCAAGCAAGATGAAAACCCAAGTGAAATGGCACAACTACCCACCCTCAACTCTCGCCGATGAACGCTGTGTAAAACTCTTAGCAAAAGAATTTATCGCCCATAACACTATCTTGCTCACTTTTGAAAAACCTAAAGATTTGCAGTATAAAGCAGGACAGTATGCCATATTGAGCCTCAACAACCCTCGTTATACCGAATTGGATATGCCTTTGCGCCCGCTCTCAATGGTCTCTCATCCTGATGAAGATACTTTGCAGTTTGCAATGCGCCTCAGCGATAGCAGTTTTAAGAAAAGTGTTGTCGAAATGGCGATAGGTGATACAGCCACGATATTCGCTCCTATGGGTAATTTCACTCTTAAAGGAAAAAATAAGCGCATTGTGTTCCTCGCCTCAGGCATTGGCATTACCCCCGTACTCCCGATGCTCAAAACCTTAGAACAACAGCAATTTGCAGGTGAAGTAGTAGTATTTTACTCCAATAAAACCGAAGCCTCAGCTGCTTTTCACAACGATTTACAGCATAGCACTTTGGCTAACTATACCTATCTGCCTGTGTTCACCGCCACCCAAAAGCGCCTCAATACCGATTTTTTAAAGGAGCATCTCCACACCCTCACCGATTGTGACTATTACATCGTGGGAACCAATAGCTTTACCAAAGCAATGCAAGAGCTCTTGTTAAAAGAAAACGTACCCGCCACAACCATCTTTAAAGATGATTTCGGAGGGTAAATTTATAGTTACATAAAAAACTTTGGCAAAGTGTCTACTCGTCTGTCGTGCCACGACCTCGCACCTGCCTGTGTGACTCTCATTACTTTTCCGTCACCACATTCCCCTTTTTCCGTCCCTACATTCCCCCTCTCCTTGGGAGAAGTCTCCGAAT
>NZ_KB291178.1:0-3386 GCF_000318255.2 Capnocytophaga sp. oral taxon 380 str. F0488 | reverse complement strand
GGGGAGGTGGGAGGCAATAGTCCATAGGCACTAGAGGGGGAGTATGACGAAAAAGGGAAAAAATGACGAATGACGAGGGACGAATTGAGTTGGACGTAAAGGAAGTGTAGCTTACGCTACAGAAATCTTACAAATCTTAAAAAAATCAAACAAATAGGCGACAAGTTGCCTGAATGTCTGGCACAGATTAAACGGATAGTCTTTCAATTGATAATTGACAATTGACAAATGTGATGGGTACAAATTGGCAACTGGTTACTGGATTTCACAGATTACAATATAAACACAACTGTAAATCAGTATTGTATATATAGAACTGAGGTTGATTAACAAAACATTTATATCCAAAAGTATGTGAGATATTCGAAAAATGTGTACCTTTGCAGTCTCTTATTACTCATACTACCCTGCTAACGCAGACTTTACCTAAAAAATGAAACTTTTCTATTCTAAAATACTCCTCTTTGGCGAGTATGGCATTATCAAGAACTCCAAAGGCTTGGCAATCCCCTATAACTTTTATAAGGGGACACTGAAGAAGTGTGAGCCACACCCGCAGTGCGAGTCGCACAAACAGTGTGAGCCGCACAGAGAGAAAGAAGAAGAGGCTCGCAAATCGAATGAGGCTTTGCGGGAGTTCGCTACTTACTTACAAAACCTTATGGAGGAAGAAAACCCGATTGTGCGCTTCAATCTTGAAAAGCTCAATGCTGATATAGCAGAGGGTATGTACTTCGATAGCAGTATCCCACAAGGCTATGGCGTGGGCAGTAGTGGCGCCTTGGTAGCTGCTATTTACAGCGAATATGCTATTGAGCCTATCAGTGCAATGGAAAACCTTACCCGCGAAAAGCTATTGCAACTCAAAGCGATTTTTGGCAAGATGGAATCGTTCTTCCACGGCACTTCTTCGGGCTTAGACCCACTGAACAGCTACCTGAGTTTGCCGATACTTATCAATTCACAGGACCATATAGAACCTACGGGCATTCCCTCGCAAACGCCTAACGGAAAAGGCGCAGTGTTTTTGCTCGACAGTGGTGTGATAGGCGAAACGGCTCCTATGGTACGCATCTTTATGGAGAATATGAAGAACGAGGCTTTCCAGAAGATGCTTAAAGATGAGTTTATCAAATATACCGATGCTTGTATAGATGACTTTTTGAAGGGACGATTTAAATCGCTGTTTGGGAATATCAAGAGTCTATCGGGCATTGTGCTGAACCACTTCAAACCGATGATTCCGAAAGAGTTTCACACGCTATGGAAGCAGGGAATCGACTCGGGCGATTATTTCTTAAAACTATGTGGTTCGGGGGGTGGAGGCTATATTTTGGGCTTTACTGAGGACTTAGAGAAAGCCAAGCGAGCTCTTAGCAACCATAAATTAGAAGTAGTATATCAATTTTAAAACCTATATAAAGGCGTGCCTATGCAACGCCTTTTCTTATTTGTAAATGAGTGACACTATCAAACACGAGTGCGGGATTGCTCTTATCCGCTTGCTCAAACCTTTGGAATATTACAAAGAAAAATACGGTTCTGCCTTCTATGGCGTCAATAAAATGTACTTGATGCTGGAAAAGCAACACAACCGTGGGCAAGATGGCGCAGGAGTGGCGAGCATCAAGCTGAATACGCAACCTGGAGAACGCTATATCAGTAGGATTCGTTCCAATGAGGCGCAACCGGTGCAAGATATCTTTACGCGTATCAACCAGCGTATCAACGAGGGGTTTAAGGCGAATCCTGCACTGAAAGACAATGTGGCTTTGCAGAAAAGAGAACTCCCCTACATAGGCGAAGTGATAATGGGGCACGTGCGCTACGGTACCTTTGGCAAGAACAGCATCGAGAATGTGCACCCTTTCTTGCGCGAAAACAACTGGATATACCGCAACCTTATTATGGCGGGTAACTTCAATATGACCAATGTAAACGAGCTCTTCGAAAACCTCGTACACCTTGGACAACACCCCAAAGACAAAACCGACACTGTGATTGTAATGGAAGGTATCGGTCATTTCTTAGACGATGAGGTAGAAAAACTCTATCTCCAACTGAAAGAAGAGGGCTATACCAAACAGGAAGCGTCGCCTTTTATTGCCGAACGGCTGAATATAGAACGCATCTTGAAGCGTGCAGCTAAGTATTGGGACGGTGGTTATGCAATGGAAGGAATGATAGGTAACGGCGATGCTTTTGTACTCCGCGACCCTGCGGGTATTCGTCCGGCGTTTTACTATCGAGATGAAGAAGTGGTAGTGGTAGCATCGGAACGTCCGGCTATACAAACGGTCTTCAATGTAAAATACGAGAATGTACACGAGTTACCGCCTGGAAATGCGATTATCATCAAGAAGAGTGGTGAGGTGACAGTAAAAGAGATACTTACCCCAAGGGCACGCAAAGCTTGTTCGTTTGAGCGCATTTACTTCTCTCGTGGTAGTGACCAAGATATTTACCGCGAACGCAAGATGTTGGGCAAGTTGCTCTTTCCTCGCATTGCCCAAGCGATAGACCACAACTTGAAAGATACGGTTTTTGCTTATATTCCTAACACGGCTGAAACATCGTATTTGGGACTTATAGAAGCAGCGGAACAATACCTCAACGAGCAGAAAGCAAAACAATTAGCAACCGCCACTGAAAGTGAAATTCTTAGGATTCTCTCTGAAAGAGTACGCACTGAAAAGGTAGCGATTAAAGATGTGAAGTTGCGCACCTTTATCACCGAAGACAGTAGCAGAGACGACCTTGTGGCGCACGTGTACGACATTACCTACGGTTCGGTACAAAAAGGCGACACTTTGGTGATTATAGACGATAGTATTGTGCGGGGTACGACCCTTAAAAAAAGTATTTTGAGCATATTAGGCAGGTTAGAGCCCAAAAAGATAGTGATCGTCTCTTCGGCACCTCAAATACGCTATCCCGATTGTTATGGGATAGATATGGCGCGTTTAGAAGACCTTGTAGCGTTCCAAGCTGCTTTGGCTTTACACCACCAACGCGGTACTTATCACATTATAAAAGAAGTGTACGAAAAATGTCTTACCCAAGTAGCACTAAGTGATGACAAGGTAGTGAATTACGTAAAAGAAGTGTATGCTCCTTTCAGCGATGAAGAGATTTCGGACAAGATAAGAGATTTGCTTTTGCCAAAGAACTTCGGCTCAGAAGTAGCAGTAATCTTCCAAACGGTAGACAACCTGCATAAGGCTTGCCCTAAGAATTTGGGTGATTGGTATTTCACGGGTGACTACCCTACCAATGGTGGCAATAGGGTAGTGAATAGGGCGTTTATTAACTTTTATGAAGGGAATAAAGAGAGGGCGTACTGAGGTTTAGGTAAAAGGTAAAAGGTAAAAGATAAAAGGTAAAAG
>NZ_KB291177.1:0-18618 GCF_000318255.2 Capnocytophaga sp. oral taxon 380 str. F0488 | reverse complement strand
CCAAAGTTTGAAACTTTGGCAAAGTTAATCTTCTTTAGTTCAAGCTTGTAACTCGCACCCCATTTTCTAATTCTCTCATTTTTTAATTTGCTAATTTGCTAATTTTCTCCTACTTTTGTCGCTCCTAATAGTTAATTTAACATCAGTATTAAAGTAATAAGCCTTGTCAATGTACGATTCTTTAAAAAATCATTTTCGGCAAGCTCTTCCTTTTACTGAGGAAGAACTCAGCGCGGTAGACCATTTTTTTGAAGAGCGCATCTTTGCTAAAAAAACAATGCTTTTAGAAGCTCCTCAACCTTGCAAACACCTATTTTTCATAGAGAAAGGCTGTGTGCGCCATTTTCACACCAAAGATGATGGAACGGAGAAGACCTGTGATATTTCACTTGAAAATCAATGGACAACTGCTTTTATGAGTTTTAATAACGGTACCCCCTCCAATCTGTCGTTGCAAGCCTTAGACGAGACCACCGTTTATTGTATCAGTAAAGAACAACTCTTTGCCCTTTATGCTCTGCACCACAACTTTGAGACTTTCGGCAGGTTGATGGCAGAACAAATCTTGCAGCGCGCCACCGATACCGCTATGTATCTTGCTACCGATAAACCCGAAGAGCGCTTTCAGCATCTGTTGCACTCACGCCCTGAACTCTTTCAGCGAGTACCACAGAAGTACATTGCCAATCTACTAGGTATCAGCCCTGAAAGTTTAAGCCGATTGCAAAAACGTATACACACAAAAAAATCTTAACTTAAGTCAACGAGTGAGGAGCTCATTGCGCCGTACTTTTGCCCCAAATTTAAAAAAGAACGCGTAATGAAAACACTTAATGATTATCAAATCGCCTTAGACGATGTAATGGAATTCATCGACAACGACCTTTTGCAAGCCAAACTTCCTGAAGTAGAAACTGATTACAAGGAAAACCCTTCCCTTCTGAACAAAGTGCGTTTAGGAATTATCTATCACGAAGTAGCCCTAAATTTAGGCTTTTTTAGCAAGCAGTACAAAGGCTATGCGCAAAAGAGTCTCACTATTTTATCAGAATGCAAAGCCAATCCCGAAACACCTGAGGCATTACAACCTTTTATCCTTTCTTACAAGGCTTCGGCAATGGCTTTGGTAGCTGGCGAAACTTTCAAGCTCTCACTTATCGGCAAGAGTTTTAAGCTTTTTGAAACGGCTATTAAAAAATACGGAGAGGTGCACTATCTTCCTGAATTTATGCGCGGTAGCGTAGCCGAGAACTTACCTTGGTTTTATTTCAGCAAGCGTGCTTTAGCTAAAATTGACTTTGAAAATATTATCCGAAAAGAAGCCCAAAACCCCGAGTACGCTTCGTGGAAGATAATGAGTTTTGTGTATTGGGCTTGGGCAAAGCAACACCCTCAGCGCAAATACCGCGTGCAAGCCATAGCCTATCTACAAAAAGCTATAGAGCTTGACCCTCACTATTTAGCAGGGCGCAAACGCTCGGAAGAGCTACTTTCTCAATTCACAATTGACAATTAAGAATGAACAATCACACACTTTGCCAAAGTTAATTGCCCGTCGTGTTACGACTGCCTATGCAGCTCGCACCTTTGGCAAAGTTTTTTACTTCTACCCCGTAAAATCTTGCTAATTTTCTAATTATTTGTACTTTTGCAAATCGACAAATTAGCAAATTAAACTAATGATTACACAATTACAAGGAAAACTCGTAGAAAAGAACCCTACTCACGTAGTAATCGACTGCCACGGGGTGGGCTATTTCGTAAATATCAGCTTAAATACTTATTCAGCGCTACCCGAAGGCGAAGCCATTAAACTATACACCTATTTGCAAATAAAAGAAGACGCCCACACGCTCTATGGCTTCCTCACCAAAGCCGAACGCGAAGTGTTTGTATTGCTCCTTTCGGTATCGGGAGTAGGTGCTAGTACTGCCCGCACGATGCTCTCATCGCTGACCGCTGCACAAGTGCGCAATGCCATTATCAATGGGGAGGTTGCTACTATTCAAGCAGTAAAAGGCATAGGTGCTAAAACAGCCCAACGCGTAGTACTCGACCTCAAAGACAAGATGCTCAAGCTTCAAGACTTTGGAGAGGTGCCTATGAACACTATAAGCACCCACAAAGAAGAAGCGCTTGCCGCCTTAGAAGTATTGGGCTTTATGCGCAAACAAGCCGAAAAAGTAGTCGATATCATTATCAAATCAAGTAGCGAAGAGCTTTCAGTAGAAGAAATCATCAAGCAAGCCCTTAAACGTTTGTAAAAAATCATCATTCGTAATTTGTCATTCGTAATTATTTTCGTATCTTTGCCCGCTAATTGATTGGTAAAATGAAATATATCTTATATATACTCTTGGCTTTCACTGCTATAAGTTGTGGTATCTACAATTTTACAGGAGGAAGTACAGGCGATGCAAAGACTTTTCAAGTAAACTTCTTTCGCAACGATGCTCCCTTGGTAGAACCTGGCCTCGATCGCGATTTTACCATCGCCCTACAAGATTTGATTAACAACCAAACCAACCTCAGCCTTACCGACCGCAATGGCGACCTCGTGTACGAAGGCGAAATCGTAGAGTTTAACATTACCCCTATGACGGCTACCGCAGGACAAACCGCTGCCCAAAACCGTGTAACCATAGGCGTAAATGTGCGCTTTACTAATCATAAAGAAGATAAAAAAGACTTTGAAAAACGCTTTTCTTTTTACTATGATTATCCTGCTGCTACACAATTCAACTCGGTAAAAGGCGAAGCTATCCCACAGATATTCGAGCGTATCACCCAAGATATTTTCAACGCCTCATTGGCAGATTGGTAGCAATCAGGTAAAGATAAAAGGTAAGATTGACAGTAAAACAATTCATAGAGATTATTAGGCATCCCTACACTATTAACGATGATCAAGTATATGAACTCGACGAGATAGTGAAGGAATATCCTTATTTCCAAGCGGCAAGGGTGTTACAACTCAAAATATTGCATTCCGAAGAAAACTACAAGTACAACAAAGCCTTAAAACTCGCTGCGGTACACGTAACTGACCGCTCAGTATTGTTCGACTTTATTAATTCTAAAAGTATTATCCCTGATTTCTCAGCCCTGCGCCGTGATTTTGAACGTATTCGCAAAGCGAGAGAACGCAAAGAAGCCGAAGAAACTGAGAATACACCTCCTAAGGTAAGTTACATCGACCACGAACCGCGCTTGTATCGCCCTAATGTACCCGAATCTATTTTTGAAGAACCTATTTTCCCCGAAGATTTGGTAAATCACCAAGAGTTAGCCGATGCTTTTGAACCTAAAACAGAGGAAAAACCTAAAAGTGATACTGACAATATCTCTCAATGGTTAGAAAACATCTCCGATGACCATACCGAAGTATCTTACAAAGACGACAAGGTAGCCGAAAAGTTCAAACTCATTGATAAGTTTTTGGAAAACAATCCTAAGATTGAAGCCTCCAAAGACTATGTATCCAACGTAAATTTAGCCGATGATGTAAACTCAGACCCTAAACAATTAATGACCGAAACATTGGCACAAGTATATGTAAATCAGCGCAAATTTAAGCAAGCCATACAAGCGTATGAAATATTAATTTTGAAAAATCCAGAAAAAAGTGCTTACTTTGCAGCCCAAATAGAAAATATCAAAAAACTACAACAAAATAATTTATTTTAATTTATAGAGAAATGACTACATTCAACATCTTTTTAGTGCTTATCGTGGTAGTATGTTTGCTACTCGCTTTAGTAATTATGGTACAAAACCCTAAAGGAGGCGGACTCTCTTCTACTTTCGGTGGCAATACACAAGTAGTAGGTGGCGTGAAAAAAACAGGCGACTTCCTCGAACGCAGTACTTGGACGTTTGCTACTGCTTTAGGAGTGCTTATCCTTATCGCCAACACCTTACTACAAGGTAATACCGGTGTAAATGCCGATTCTAAACTGCTCGATGGCAATACCCCTACTGCCCCTGTAGAAAACCCTCTTAACCAACAAGCACCTGCCAACAATGCTACCCAAATGCCTGCTACTCCTGCCACATCTTCTAATACAGGTAACTAAACTGACAAAACGTCAGTTTTTACAGATTGGCATACTTTCTGAAATATCCTCTTCGATTTTTTATAAAAGGAATTAAAATACTTGAATGAAAAGGTTAGATAACATCCCCACATCCCCCTTTCGAAGGGGGCGCGGGCGATGTAATTCCCTAACACCTAATTCCTATTTTCTAAACAGAAAAATAACTAAAAACTAAACAAATAATGGCAAAATTGAATATTAAACCTTTAGCTGATAGAGTAGTGATTGAGCCCGCAGTGGCCGAAACTACTACCGCATCAGGTATTATCATCCCTGATACTGCAAAAGAAAAACCTCAAAAAGGTACGGTTGTAGCCGTTGGAGCAGGTACTAAAGATAACCCTGTAACCCTAAAAGTAGGCGATACAGTACTCTATGGCAAATATGCCGGTACTGAACTAAAATTAGAAGGTAGAGACTACCTTATTATGCGTGAAAACGACGTATTAGCAGTTATCTAAACATAAAAACTAAAAACTAAAGAAATGGCAAAAGATATTAAATTTGATATAGACGCTCGCGAAGGTTTAAAACGTGGCGTTGATGCATTAGCAAATGCAGTAAAAGTAACATTAGGCCCTCGTGGTCGTAATGTGATTATTAGCAAATCATTTAGTTCACCACAAGTAACCAAAGACGGGGTAACCGTTGCTAAGGAAATAGAACTTGAAGACGCTCTCGAAAATATGGGCGCTCAAATGGTAAAAGAAGTAGCTTCTAAAACCAATGACCTCGCAGGAGACGGTACTACTACCGCTACTGTATTAGCACAAGCTATCGTAAAAGAAGGTCTTAAAAACGTAGCTTCTGGCGCTAACCCAATGGATTTAAAACGCGGTATCGACAAAGCCGTAGCAAAAATCGTAGAACATTTGGCTAAACAAGCTAAAGAGGTAGGTTCTTCTTCTGAAAAAATAAAACAAGTAGCCTCTATCTCTGCTAACAACGACGATACTATTGGCGAACTTATCGCTCAAGCATTCGAGAAAGTAGGTAAAGAAGGGGTTATCACCGTAGAAGAAGCAAAAGGTACAGATACTTACGTAGACGTGGTAGAAGGTATGCAGTTCGATCGCGGTTACCTTTCTCCTTACTTCGTAACCGATTCTGAAAAGATGGTTGCAGAACTCGACCACCCTTATATCTTGTTGTACGACAAGAAAATCTCTACTATGAAGGACTTGCTTCCTGTATTAGAGCCTGTAGCTCAATCTGGCAAACCTCTTTTGATTATCGCTGAAGATATCGATGGTGAGGCATTAGCTACCTTAGTAGTAAACAAGTTGCGCGGTACTCTTCGCATCGCTGCTGTAAAAGCTCCTGGCTTTGGTGATCGTCGTAAAGCAATGCTCGAAGATATCGCTATCCTAACCGGTGGTACTGTAATTGCCGAAGAAAGAGGCTTTACCCTTGAAAACGCTACTATCGATATGCTTGGTACTGCCGAAAGAGTAAGTATCGACAAAGATAACACCACTATTGTAAATGGTGCTGGAAAATCTGATAATATCAAAGCACGTGTAGCACAAATCAAAGCACAAATCGAAAACACCTCTTCTGATTATGACCGTGAAAAACTACAAGAGCGTTTAGCTAAACTCTCTGGTGGGGTAGCAGTGCTTTACATAGGAGCTGCTTCGGAAGTGGAAATGAAAGAGAAAAAAGACCGTGTAGATGATGCCCTTCACGCTACTCGTGCAGCTGTTGAAGAAGGTATCGTAGCAGGAGGTGGTATAGCGCTTATTCGTGCTAAAAATGTTTTAGGAAAACTAAAACCTCTCAATGCTGACGAAGAAACAGGTATTAAAATTATCCTCAAAGCATTGGAAGCTCCTTTGCGCACTATCGTAGAAAACGCAGGCGTTGAAGGTTCTGTAATCGTAGCTCGTGTACTCGAGGCTTCAAGAGATGCTTACGGATACAATGCCAAAACAGGTACTTATACCGATATGTTTAAAGCAGGTATCATCGACCCTAAAAAGGTAACTCGTGTAGCCCTTGAAAACGCTGCCTCAGTAGCTGGTATGATTCTCACTACCGAATGTGCTTTGGTAGACATCAAAGACGATAAAGCAGCTGCAATGCCTCCAATGGGTGGTGGAATGCCAGGAATGATGTAATCGTAAATTCATAGCATTATTATCATATTTTATTAACACGAAAATCAGGGAGAGTTTACAATGAAACTCTCCCTGATTTTTACACCCAAAAACTATATTATCTCTTTGAAATGTGAAAGAAATGCAAACGGTTTGTAAATAAAACGTTAAAAAACAGGATAAAAATGCAAAAAGCACATATTTTATTACTAAAAATGATTGTACAAATAAAAAAAGTCGTATATTTGCCCCGAATTTTAAAACACAAGTAATAAACATTTTTTTATATGAAAAAAACCTTATTAAGTATTGCAGCTGTCGTTGCAGTGATAACAAGTGCTAACGCACAAGATATGCTAAGTAAGAGCAAATTTTTTGACAACTGGCAAGTAGGTGTTAAAGGTGGTGGATTCTCTTGGACTACCCGTGAAGCTTTTATCAAAAACACCCGTGCCACTTTTGGAGCTGAGATTGGCAAACAAATCTCTCCAGCTTTCCGTCTAGGTGTTGAAGGTATGGCGTATGTACGTCCAGTAGATTTTGACAACAACTCTAACTACTTAAACTTTGTAGACCAAACTAATGTAAGTTTAGTAGGTACTGTAAACTTAAGCAACCTTATTGCTGGTTACAAAGGAACACCTCGTTTCTTCGAAGTAGAAGGTTTTGCCGGTTTAGGTTGGTTACATAATTATGTACAAGGTGCTGACAACAGAAAAGCTCCTAATGTATTAAATGGAATGACTGCTGAGTTTGGTTCTAACTTGTTGTTCAACTTAGGACAAAGTAAAGCTTGGGGTATTAAAATTAGTCCAGCTCTTGTTTATACTGTTGACGGTGTAGCTAATCCAGCTGAATCAAACTCTCGAAATGAGTTGAACCTCAAAAACTCTTGGACTCAAGTTACTGCTGGTGTGGTTTACCGTTTTAAAGGAAGCAATGGCGCTCACCACTTCACTACAGCTACTCAAAATCCTGACAATAGCGCAGAATTGGGTAGACTTCGTGATGAGTTGAACAGCAAAAACAAAGAATTGTCTGACTGCCAAAGACAAGTTAATAAATTGCAAGATGACTTAGAAGCAGCTCGCAACAAGAAACCAGAAGTAGTAGAAAAAGTAGTTACTAAAAACAAGAAAACTTTAGAATCTGTAGTTACTTTCCGCGTAGCTAAAAGTACTATCGATGCATCTCAATTGCCTAACGTAGAGCGTATCGCTTCTTACCTTAACAAATATAGAAATGCTAAAGTTAGTATCAAAGGTTATGCTTCACCAGAAGGAAACTTAGAAAAGAACAAACAATTAGCTACCGCTCGTGCTGAAGCTGTTAAAAATCTTTTAGTTAAACGTTACAAAATCTCAGCTGATAGAATCCAAGCTGAAGGTAATGGTATCGGTGATATGTTCAGTGAACCAGATTGGAACCGTGTAAGTATCGCTAATATCGTAGAGTAATCAAAATACCCTACAAAATAAGAACTTACAAATAAAAATTAAGGAAAAAGGCTATCCTAATTAGGATAGCCTTTTTTATTTTCTATTACGTGAGTTCAAGTCAATTTAAAAGAAGTGAGAGCACTGCTGAAAAAATGTTAATAACTTTTAAAACCCTGCAATTTTTTTAAAGTTTAGAAAGTAGAATACTTGATAGTCTTTTGTGGTATCAAAAACGTTAAAACATTATTTATCAGTTAAATATTAGAAAAACCTTTGTTATCTTTTAATTAAAGTTTAACCGAAGGTAGAGCGAAGCTAAGGCGAACCTAAGACGAATCTAAGACGAAGGAAAGGTGTTAGAATATTGGATATCAATAGGTAAAAAGCCCTTATAACTTTATTGAAGAAAAAGTGTTAAAATAGCGTTTTTGACACATAAAAAAACAATATTACTACTTTCTGAGTTCTGGATAAGAAAACATCAGATAATAAAAAATCCCACAGATTACACAGATTCCACAAATCTGCGAGGTTTATAGAACGGATTTAGTAGCTAAAGAAATGAGATTTATACGTACTGCAACACAAAAAGGATATCAATTTTACCAAAGTTGGAAACTTTGGCAAAGTACTGGACGCAAAAACGACCCAAAAATAATGTGCTAGTAATAGAAAATAAAAAGGCTGTCTGCTAAAAAGCAGACAGCTTTTTTTGTCGTAGCACAACAGGCTTTTAATATTCTCCAGTAGGCTCTACAAATATCTCTTCTTTTTCTTTATGACCACTAATACTCTCTTGTATCGCTTGGAAGAATACAAAAAATACCGGAATCACAACAAGTCCGAAAAAGGTACCAATAAGCTGACCGATAGCGGCTCCCGTAGCTACTGAACGGTTTCCCGTTGCACCTACACCTGAGGCAAATACTAATGGCATCAGACCAACGATGAAGGCAAAGGAAGTCATCAAAATCGGACGCAAACGTGCCATCGCAGCATTGATAGCTGCCTTAGATAAGCTTTCACCCATACGACGGCGTTGCACAGCAAATTCTACAATCAAAATCGCGTTTTTAGCTAAGAGTCCCATCAGCATAATGAGGGAAATTTGGAAATAGATATTATTTTCTAATCCAAAAAGCCATTGTCCTAAATACGCTCCAAAGATACCAAAAGGCAATGAGAAGAGCACTGATAGAGGCAATAGGTAACTCTCATACTGTGCTGAAAGAATAAAATAAGTAAACACCAAGCTGAGTAAGAAGATGAGAATGGTTTGTGAGCCTGCAGTCTGTTCTTCACGCGTCAAACCTGTATAGTCGATTCCATAATTATTATTGAGGGTTTGGGCAGCCACCTCTTGTACTGCTTTCAGAGCATCACCTGTACTATAGGCAGGGTTGTTCTGAGCCGAAATAGACACCGAAGTAAAGAGGTTATAACGGCTGAGCAATTGCGGACCGAAAGTACGTGTAAGAGTTACAAACTCGGTAATAGGTGCCATCGTTCCACTACCTGTTTTCACGAATAAGCTATTAAGGCTATTGAGGTCTTTACGCGCTTCGGGCAACGATTGTACCATTACGCGGTATTGCTTTCCGTAAAGAGTAAAATCAGTTGCATAGAAGCCCCCTATATAATTCTGTAAGGTCGATAGAATAGTACTCACTGTAATACCTGACTGCATAGCGCGTTCTACATTAATATCCATTTGGTATTGTGGATAATTCACATTGAAAGACGTTTGGGCAAACTGTATCTCTGGGCGTTGCATTAGGGCACCCAAGAACTC
Source organism: Capnocytophaga sp. oral taxon 380 str. F0488 (assembly GCF_000318255.2). Lineage (NCBI taxonomy): Bacteria > Pseudomonadati > Bacteroidota > Flavobacteriia > Flavobacteriales > Flavobacteriaceae > Capnocytophaga > Capnocytophaga sp. oral taxon 380. Next base: position 9,191 of record NZ_KB291177.1, on the reverse strand, counting down.
TTGTGCATTCTTGTTCACCTCATTAATATCACTTCCGGATTTATCCAAGAGAACAAACGACACCCCGCCTCCTACACCAAAACCAGGCACGGAAGGAGGCTGGAAGAAAATTACATTGGCATCTTTGATATTGGCTACAGCACGAAAGGCATTGTTGATAATCGATTTAATGTCTTGACCGGGGAGTTTAGAACGTTCCTCAAAAGGTTTCAGTTTGAAGAACCCCATACCATTATTACTACCTTCGCCTGAAATCATACCGCGACCAGTAACAAAGGTAACGTCTTCTACCCCTGGAATATTGGAAAGACTTTCGTTTACCTCACGCATAATATTGGCAACGCGTTCCATAGAAGCCCCAGGAATCATCGATACATCCATCATCACGAACCCTTGGTCTTCACTGGGCACAAACCCCGATTTCATACTTTTATTGGCAAAATAGATACCACCTCCAGCCATAAGTAAGAGCACTAAAGTTACCCATTTATGACGAAGGAAGAAGGTAAAGGTTTGACCATATTTACGTGTAGCGGCATTGAAAGCTATATTAAATTTGTGGAAGAACTTGCCAAACCACGACTTTTCTTCATATTCTTTATTGCCGTGAGGTTTGAGGAAGAGCGAACAAAGCACCGGACTGAGGGTAAGTGCATTGATAGCTGAAATCACGATGGCTACAATCAGAGTTACCCCAAACTGTTTGTAGAAGACGCCCGTAGTACCACCCATAAAGGTTACCGGTACGAACACTGCTGCCATCACAAGGGTGATAGAGATAATCGCCCCTGTAATCTCGTTCATAGCTGAAATTGTAGCAGGTTTAGCTTTCTCGTGAGTTTGTTCCATCTTGGCGTGCACAGCCTCAACGACCACAATGGCATCGTCCACCACTATACCGATAGCTAACACCAAGGCGAAGAGGGTAAGCATATTGACAGAATAGCCAAAGAGATTCAAGAAGAAGAAAGTACCCACGATAGACACTGGCACCGCAATAGCAGGAATGAGTGTAGAACGGAAGTCTTGCAAGAAGATATACACCACCAAGAACACCAATAAGAAAGCCTCTAAAAGGGTAGACACCACCTTAGAAATCGCAGCATCTAAGAAAGTGTTGGCGTTGTAGTTGATAGTATAAGTAATCCCTTCGGGTAAAGAAGGCTTCAACTCGTCTAAGAGCTTTTCAATATTTTGGATAATCTCGTGAGCATTAGAGCCTGGTGTTTGCGAGATACCCATTGCCACAGCAGGACGACCTTTGCTTTCAGAAAATCCTGTATATCCGAGCGCGTCGAGTTCTACCTTAGCCACATCTTTAAGACGGAGAATACGCCCTCCATCTAACGCTTTGAGCACTATATTTTCATATTCCGATACTTGGGTGTATTTCCCCTTGTACTTAATCACATATTCATAGCTACTACCGCTGTTTTGCCCCAAAGTACCCGCAGCTGCTTCTCTACTCTGAGCTGAAATTGCAGCAGTTACCTCGGTAGGATTAAGCCCATAGGCTTGGAGTTTTTGCGGATTCAACCAAATGCGCATAGAATAGGTTTTACCCCCAAAAGCATTGGCATCCCCTACCCCACTGATACGTTTGATTGCAGGAATCACATTGATGCTTAAATAATTTTGTAGAAATACATCGTCTAACTCTTTATTCTCAGAGAAGAAGGTGAGAAACATCAAGTTACCTGAGCTCTGTTTGCGTACCGTTACACCCGATTGGGTTACCTCAGATGGCAAAATAGAGTTGGCACGCGACACCGCATTTTGCACGTTTACGGCAGCAATATCCCCATTGGTGCCCTGTTTGAAATACACAGTAATATTTGCTGAACCACTATTAGAAGCCGATGAGGTAATATAATCCATATTTTCTACCCCATTGATTTGTTCTTCCAGCGGAATCACCACCGCTTTGAGCACTGTTTCGGCGTTGGCACCGGCATAGTTAGCCGATACCTGTACCGTTACAGGGGCGATATCAGGATATTGAGAGATAGGCAAAGAGATAATCCCCAATATCCCTAAAATCACTATTAAGATAGAGACTACTGTTGATAGTACGGGTCTGTTAATAAAGTTTTTTATCATAAGTTAGATGTTATACTTGAATTAAAATTCTTGTTTAGTAGGACGTAAAGTAATCTCATTGATAGCTACGTCCTCGACCTGCCACCACCTTCAAACCCGCTACTGGCTCCTGTAATAATCATGACTTTATCTTTGATGTTTTCTTTCATAATTACCAATTTATTAGATATTAAATACAGAAAAGGAAGTGCTTTTATTGTAAAAAACACTTCCTCTTTGAGGGTGTTACCTTATTCTATGCAAAGGTAAGACAAAAAAGTTGCGTGAGAATGAGGTTTGATGTTAATCTTTTCTTAAAGTTTCAAAGGATTATACAGAGGTAAGTAGTGCTTATTTTTCTTCTTGTATTATGTCTTTGTACTCTGCCCAAAAGGCTTCAAACTGCAACATCGATTGATAGAGGAACTTCATCGCTGATTGCCAAGTAGCTTTGTTGTGAATGGTTACGTTTGGCAATTCTACATACACACAGCTGATTTCTTTACCGTTGTCCAATAGAAAGTGCTCTTCGAAAACAACGTCAGGGAGGTACTGTTCTTGCAGAATGGTTTTCAGCGACAACAATTTGTTATAGTACAAACTACGTGTTACCTCGTCAGGGTCTTCCACAGCGAGGAGCACCCGTGCTTTACGGGTGTCGAATGAAAACTTAAAGCTGAAATCCTTTATCTTGGTATTGTAAAGCGTCCATTTCCGAGGGAAGGATTTGCCAAAGGAAATCCAGAAGTCTTCGCGTAGTTTTTTTGCTTCAGCTTTGCTGTACAAGGGGTTAAAGTGTGAATTGGATATTTGCTAAAAATGTATGACCTCTATCCTCTATTTTTTTAAACAAAGTAAATTTATAGAATGTGGAGCCGTCCTTTTCAAGCACTCCAAATTCATTATTTTTTAAATCATAAGCTACGAATGTATTCGGGGTAAGAGTCGGTTTGATTTTATAACGCAATTCATTAGTCTTCTTATCATACAATTCGTATGAGAAATCCACTTTTTTAGCATATAAAAATTCTATATAGGGGTCTTCTTCTATTATTTGAGTATTGCTTTTTGCTATGGTAGTAGGTTGTGCAGGAGTAAGCGTTGCCATTGCCGTTTGAGTAGTAACAGGTGTTTTGTATTCCGACTTAAAAGTTGCTAAAGCATTCCCTTCAAAGGCATTGCGCAAGGCTTCTTGATACGACTTCTTGAACTCCTTTTCACGACTTTTACCTATCTCGGAAGTAAAGACGGTTTTATTAGCACAATCGGTGAGGATAAATTGCACCTTAGAGGTCATCATATTCGATTGGTTTTTCACGTCGGCTCTCAAAGCATCGCAGGGGTTTTGGAGCAGTTCAGCAGGGACTTCGCTCTCCATATACGTTTTAAAACCTTGTTTTTCCAGTAAAAACTTCGTAAGTGCATTCAGCTGGTACTGATTATCTTCCTTTTGGAAAGTATAACGGTTAGGCACAATGACAGTTTGTGCAACAAGAGTCAGTGGTAGTAATGCTACTAAAAATAATATCTTTTTCATTGGTTTCTAATATTTATTCATATTCATTATTCTTCATTCGAGCTTCGAGTTCGGCTTGAAACTCTTCTATCACGGGTTTCATAGTGCTTTCAGGGAGGTCGGAGATGCGAATGTACATCAATCCGTCTACCGAGTTGTTGAAAAGTGGGTCGACGTTGAAAGCAATGACTTTGGCGTTTTGCTTGATGTATTTTTTGATGAGCACCGGCAAACGCAAGTTACCTGGTTCGAGTTCGTCAATGAGTTTGTCGAACTTATTGAGGTCGGCTTTGGTTTCGTCGAAAATAAAATCTTTATCCTCGTCTTTGAGTTTTACTTTGAACTCTTTTTTAGGGCGTACATACTGTGCAATATAAGGGTCATAGAAGTTCGACTTCATAAACTCTATCATCAGCGATTTAGAAAAGTCAGAGAACTGGTTACTAATACTCACACTACCCAACAAATATGAGTGTTCCGGATAACGCAAAGTGGTGTGAGCAATCCCTTTCCACAGCAAAAACAGTGGCATAGGTTTCTGCTGATATTCTGAAATGATAAAAGCACGCCCCATCTCGATGGTTTTACTCATCATATCGTATAATTCGGGCTCAAAACGGAACAAATCGTGGGTATAAAAGCCTTCGATGCCATATTTAGGGAATATTTCAGCCCCTAAGCCCATACGGTAAGCTCCTACTATCTTCTTAGCTTCGTTATCCCAAAGGAAAAGATGATGATAATAGAGGTCAAACTTATCTAAGTCAGACGAAGCATTAGTCCCCTCCCCTACTTCGCGGAAAGTGATTTCACGCAAGCGTCCTATTTCCTTCATTATATTAGGAATCTCTTGATAAGGTGCTAAGAATACCTCGTAGTTGTTGTTTTTGAGCAGTCGGTAATCTTTTTTAGTGATGTTATCAACTTCCTTCTCTATGAGGTCTTGTTTAATAGGCGCTTCTATCTGTTGAGGATTGCTACCGCTCTTGCTTGATTTCAACACGTTAGTGAGTGGTAAAAACTTCTTATCTTGCTCTAAAGCATTGGCTAATATATAAGTTTTCTTACGTAAAAATTCGGTAAAATCTTCCAAATCGGTATGCTCATCTTGCATAGCTACCGAAATAGGCTTACCTATGCGTATATAAATAGTGCGTTCTTTCTGTGTAAGCAGTTCTGAGGGCAATTTAGCCGTGCGCAACGTATCACTGATGCTCGCCAAGAAGTAAAACAACTTACTGTTTTTGGCGTGAAAATAGATAGGCACAATAGGCACTTTCACTTTCTTAGCAAGTTTCATAGCTGCCTCTTCCCAAGGCTTATCCACCATCAATTGCCCCTCTTTGGTTACCGATACTTCCCCTGCAGGGAAAAGACCTAAGGGTTTTCCCTCTTTGAGGTGTGCAATGGTATGCTTAAAACCCACCACGCTAGATTTCGCATCTTTGCGGTCTTCAAAGGGGTTTACCGGTAATACATAAGGTGCTAAGGGCTCAATACGTTGCAAGAGAAAATTCGCCATAATCTTGAAATCAGGACGTTTTTCTAAGAGTAGTTTGAGAAGCAGAATGCCATCAATTCCCCCCAGTGGGTGGTTAGAAATGGTGATAAAAGCCCCTTCTTTGGGGATATTCTTAAAATCCTCTTCGGGTATTTCGAACTTTATTTCAAACTCATCTAACAGTTTGTTGAGGAAGTCTAACCCTTCAAAGTGTTTATTTCGGTTGTAAATAGCATTGAGCTTGGAGATACGGAGCAACTTCATCAGTGCCCATCCTCCAAAAGTACCCAAGAAGCCAAGTTTATCAATATTAATCGCTTTGGCTACTTCTTTGGCACTTACCAATCCTTTATCTTTTTGCTTTCTCATTCTTCTTTAAAGTCTTATGATTGTTTCCCTTTTTGCAGTTGTTTCATTCTTTTCAAGCGTGTCATCGCCTCATCGCGATACAAGGCTCTGGTAGCCACTTTGCCTACGGTAAGACCTTGTACTAAAATGGAAAACAATACTACAATATAAGTAATTTGCAACAGTGTTTCTTTTAATCCTCCTTTATCAGCAGGGATAGAGAGTACCAAGGCGATGGATACTCCCCCGCGAATACCCCCCCACACCATCGTGATGAGTGAGCCTCGCGAATAGGTAGCTACCTTGCGTAATATCGTTTTGGCAGGAATATAAAGCGCCAGTGCACGCCCCAAGAGGCATACAAGAATGGCTACCCCTCCTAAAAGGAACTGCTCAGTTAGATTGTCTATCAGTAGCATCTCAAATCCTATGAATAGGAACAAGATAGCATTCATAATCTCGTCTATGATTGCCCAAAACTTTTCAAGGTAATCCTTATTCTCTGCACTGCTGGCTTTCTTGCCTACATTGCCTACAAAGAGTCCTGCAATTACCATTGCCAGAGGCGAAGAAACGTGAGAAGCTTTGGTGATAAGAAAACCTCCCATTACCACTGCCAAAGTAACAAGTACACTCACGTGATAGTCATCGGCTTTTTTCATCATTTGAGAAGCTACCCAACCGAAAAGCACTCCGAGGAAAATACCTCCTCCTGCTTCTAAGAAAAAGAGCTTAGTAATAGCGAAGAACGAAGGCTCAAAAGTGCTATTAGTAGCCAATTTCAGTACTACGGCAAACATTACTACCGCTACCCCATCGTTAAAAAGTGATTCACCCGTAATCTTAGTTTCAATACGTTTAGGTACTTTCACTTGTTTGAGCACTCCCAACACTACAATAGGGTCGGTTGGAGAAATAAGTGCACCAAAAAGCAGACAATAAACGTAAGGAATATGGATATCTACCAAAGGAGCAATGTAGTACAGCAAAACTGATATAAAGAAAGCCGAAAGTACTACACTGATAGTTGCATAAGTAAAAATGGAGATTTTGTAGTTTTTTAGGTCGTTGATATTGATGTGGAGAGCTCCTGCAAAGAGAAGGAAGTTCAACATTGCTCCCATCAGTATTTCGGTGAAGTCAAAGCCTTGTAAAAGCGATTCAAGACGGTGTGCAAGCCCTGTAAATACTTCACCTCCGAAAAGACGTACGCCTACCGATACCATCATAGCAATCACCATAATACCTATGGTCATAGGCAGTTTTACGTAGCAAACATTCACGTACGAAAACAAGGCTGCTAAGACGATAATTACTGAAAAAGCGTAGTATAACTCCATTAGTACTATTTTATTTTCGGCAAAGGTACAAATAATTTGCTAATTTGCAAATCTGCTAATTTGCTAATTGCTTTTGAAGTCTTTTCTGTCGTTGTTCTACAAGGTCTGAGAAGTTATATAGTAAAGCTGGGGTTTGGTATTCTAATTCTCCACTATTGATAGCCCGCAAGATAATTTCCTCTATCCAATAGTCTTCTTCTACATTCATAGGGTCATAGCCTTTTTTGAGAGAAAGGTCGTACAGCCACGCGGTTTTGTTATACCAATAAGCATTCCAACCATTGCGCAGGTCTTTTACCAATTCGTAAGCCGTTTTTCCAGTTTGGCGGTGAATGAGTTTAATGAGAATACGCCCTTGCGAGCGGGAAAGTTTTTTGAGTTCGTCGGTGAAGTGGTCTTCAATATAGCGCTGGGTGCGTTTTACGTACACCTTCTTTTGTCGTTTATTTTGCATAGTATCCATCGTACGTTCCATTGTATAGAGCCGGTCGGCAGCCATTTTGGCATACGGATAAACGCGTTTCACCCTACTGCGGAGAAGCAAATAGCGCTTTTGAGCTTCTGCATCACCAAAGTAATGCTCTTTACCAAAAACACTCACCTCAGCAAGCCGAATAGTATCTCCTGAATAAAATTGCTGGTCAAAAATATAAATAGTATCACGCTTCTGCGAGAAAGAGGTAAAAGGTAAAAGGTAAAAGACAAAAACAGTGATAGCTGGGTAAGTGAATAAAAGGTAATGTTGTATAGGTGCAATGATGTATTTCATTCTGATTTTCTTTATTTATTTTTAAAATCTAACGACTTTAACAACATTTGCATTGCAAAAATTGTTCCAACCTTTTACGTTTCACTTTTCTTTTTCACTTCCCTAACACCGCCATTTTTATTGCAGTAATAGCCGCCTCCACGCCTTTATTACCTAGCTTACCACCACTGCGGTCAAGCGACTGCTGGAAGGTATTATCAGTGAGGACGCAGAAGATAACAGGCACTTTACTTTGTTCCGCATTGAGCTGGGCAATACCTTGGGTAACACCCTGGCACACGAAATCGAAATGACGAGTTTCTCCTTGTATCACACAGCCTATTACAATAATAGCGTCTACCTCGGTAGTATCGAGCATTCGCTTGGCAGCGTGCACCAATTCAAAGCTACCTGGTACTTCCCATAAGAGTATATTGTCATCAATAGCACCACAATCTTTAAGGGTCTCAATAGCACCATTGCGCATTCCGTAAGTTACTTGCTCATTCCACTGAGAAGTAATAATCCCAAAGCGAAGAGATTCCGCATTTGGGATTATATTTTTATCGTATTGTGATAAGTTTTTGTTTTCTGTTGCCATTAATTATTGACTAATTTTCCCTATAAGGATATCGATAGTATGTGCTTCTTCTGAGGTAGGGTACTCGTCTTTGATGCGCTCGTAATATTTCAAGGCATCGTCTTTTTTACCTTGCAAAGAAGCTACTATCCCTGCTTTTTTCAGGTATAACGGAGTTACAAAGTCATTTTTGCTATGTTCAAAGGCTTTGATATAATATTTCAATGCCTCAGCGTTATTTTTCTGTTGAAGGTAAGCGTCACCTATATTCCCATAAGCCAAAGCTCCGAAAATATCATCGGTAGAATCGAACTCTTTAAGGTGATTTATTGCGTTGTTATAGTCACGCAAACGCATATAAGCCATACCCATACCGTATTCAGCCAGGTTAGCAGCTTTGGTACCGCTGTAATTTTCGGCAATTTGCTTAAATCCATATTTTCCTTTTCCACCGTTGATAGCCACTTTAAAGAGGGAATCCTGCGCTCTAGCATCAGTAGCTTCCATCGCTTCATCAAAGAACTGTTGTGCAAAGAAAAGCTCATTAGCAGCATTCTTTTCCCTAGGGGCTTTCACAAACTGTTGGTAAAGCAAATAACCCAAGCCTATCACAGCTACGGCTATGAGAGTTCCAATAATAATCTTCTGATTGCGTTTTACCCAATCTTCGGTGCGAGTAGCGCCTGCATCGAGGGCATCAAACACCTCAGCAGTAGTACTTTCTTTGTGTAATTGAGCCTGTTGTGCTTCGTCTAAATGCTCGGTATCTTTTTGTCTATTAGGTCGGTTGTTGTTCTTTTTGTAAGTTGCCATATATAATTTTCATTAAAGTTCGGCAAAAGTACAACTTTTATTTTAATTAGAAAGCAAAACACAAAAAATTATTTACTCATCAGTCATTTTTCCCATTTTATCTATTAGTTAATATAAGGCGAGTTTTCTCCACATCTCCTCCGTCATTCGTCCCTTGTCATTCCTCATTTCTTCCCTTTTCCATCGCTACACTCCCTCCTTTTCCGTCATCACATTCCCCTTTTACTGTCGCTACATTCTCCCTCTCCTTGGGAGAGGGACGGGGT